>JAVBMO010000097.1:0-4970 GCA_031552355.1 Bacteroidales bacterium
GTTCCTGCAAAAATTTGTAGCCAGTCTTTTCCTGCCAACGGAACGGTGCGGAAGACTTCGCCGCCGAATTCAACAATTAGAAACTGCCCGCAAAGAATGGCTATGGCTACCAATATAAATCCAAAACATTTGTGAATTCCTTTGAAAGTAGATTCGTGGGTTGAAAAGGCTTTGGCGTTGAACATATTCCAAAATTGCAACAAAACAAAAACAGTAAAGAAGTAAGATAAATCATAAGGCATTATGGCGCCGCTTTCAGGTGTGAAACGGTAGAGTAAGAAAAGCAAAAACACTACGAATGATAATCCCATAAATAAAATATTGGTTCTCATGCCGGGATTGATAATAAAATCCTTGTTTCGGCGAGGTTTGCTTTTCATTACATTTTCATTGGGCGGCAACGATGCCAAAGCTGCTGCTGCAAAAGTATCCATAATCAGGTTTACCCACAGCATTTGGGTTACTGTAAGCGGCAATTCCTGCCCGAATATGGAACCTAAAAATACAATCACCAGAGCGGCAACATTGATAGTCAACTGAAATAAGATGAAACGTTGGATATTTTTGTACAATGAACGTCCCCACATAACTGCTGTGGCTATACTGTTGAAAGAATCGTCGAGCAGGGTTATGTCGCTGGCTTCTTTGGCAACGGAAGTACCGGAACCCATAGACAAGCCTACTTGTGCAAAATTCAAGGCAGGCGCATCGTTGGTGCCATCGCCGGTAACCGCTACAATCTCGTTTTGGGCTTGAAGCAGGCGAACCAAACGCTGTTTGTCTGTTGGACGTGCACGGCACATGATTTTCAGGTGTTTTGCCCGTTTGGACGCTTCATCGTCAGGCAGGGCTTCAAACTCGGCGCCGGTAATGATATTTTGAATACCATCACTGCCATTCCAAATTCCAATCTGACGGGCAATTTCTTTGGCAGTTCCTGGAGTGTCACCGGTTACAATCTTTATGTTGATTCCTGCATCCAAACATTTTTCTACTGCTGCCGGAACATCGGGACGCAAAGGGTCTGTAATGGCTGCAATCCCCATAAAAGTAACAGGTTTCTCCAACAGATAAGCAATATCATTATGTTTTTCGTTTTCTTCAATTTCCCTGTAAGCAAAACCCAACGTACGCATAGCTTGGTTTTGATATTGAAGAAGTTGTTTCTGGATACGTTCTTCGTATTGTTCAGCAGCAGCTAAACCGTCGGAAACCAAAACATTATTACATTTTGAAAAAACAATTTCCGGAGCACCTTTTATGTACAAAATACGTTTTCCCAAAGTAGGCGAATTGATGACAGTAGCCATATATTTTCGCTCTGTGGTAAAGGTTAATTGCTCTACGGTTTCAATGGATTCCCTGATGGATAAATAGCTTCGGCCTTGTGCATTTAGCCACATCAATAAAGCGGCTTCGGTAGGATTTCCCAAGGCTTTTATTTTTTGTGGATTGGTATAATCTAAAAAAGCAGTGGAATTTCCGGATATATTTTCCTCAACCAAGGTAGAAACCAAGTCGCTTCCAAGGTTTTTTTCAGAAAGAGCATAAAAGTTGACATCGGAAACGGTCATTTGGTTTTGGGTCAGGGTGCCGGTCTTGTCGGTACAAATAACGGTGGTGGCGCCCATGGTTTCGCAGGCATGCATTTTGCGGACAAGATTATTGGTTTTCAACATGCGCCGCATGCTTAATGCCAAACTTAATGTAACACTCATTGGAAGTCCTTCGGGTACGGCAACGACAATCAAAGTTACAGCAACCATAAAATATTGAAGAATTTTACCGGCTTGTTCAATCGAAATCCATGATTGAGCTTCAAAAGGATTTACGCCAAATGCAAAACCAATTCCACAAAGGGCTGCAAAGGTCAATACACCAATACCAAACCATTTCAGCCAACTACCGGATTTGACAAATGCAGGGATTTTTTTTTCTTTTCCCAAAAGCGCTAATCCATCGTATATAATAGGCATCCAGACTTTTATCAAAGCCACTAAAACGCCAATGATGGCAGCGCCAACCAAACCTAATTCAGATAAGGAATATTCTGTGTTTCCAGAGAAAATATCTTTCAGGAACAAAGTCGTAAAAGTCAATGCAGCCAATATGAAGCCGACAACGCCGATAAATTTCGCCAATTTATCCAGTTGGCGATTCAGAGGCGTTTCTTCTCCGCTGATTTGTGTGGCTTCGTGAGCAACTTTCCCAAATTCGGTAGCATCGCCTACGGCAAAAACGCGGGCAACGCAGTGCCCGTCCATGACGGTGGTTCCTCTATAAATTTTATTTGAGGCGTAAGTTGCGTCTTCCTTAAAAAACTCAGGATTTGTAGTCTTGGATATCATTGGCTCGCCGGTAAGGCAGGATTCATTTACTTGCAAAGAAATGGACTCCACCAATTCGGCATCGGCAGGAATTTCTTCGCCGGTTTCCAGCAAAATAAGGTCATCGACAACGATATCTTTTTTCAAAACTTCGCAGACATTGCCTTCTCGAATTACTTTTATCAGGTCTTCGTCGTTGATTTTATTTAGGACGTCGAATTTTTTGTTGGCATCCATTTCAAACCAAAACGCAACACCAACAGATAAAAATATGGCACAAAAAATACCAATAGTTTCTGCAAATTCTTGGTGGACAAAGGAAATCACCAACGACAAAAATGCCGCAATCAACAAAATGCGAATAATAGGGTCTTGGAATTTCTCTAAAAAGAGCTTCCAAAGAGGGTCGCGTTTGGGAGGTGTTAGAATGTTTGGGCCGTATTTGGCACGGCTTTCCAGTACTTCATTTTGGTTAAGGCCTTGATGTTGAATTTTTGTCTGCATGATTTTTGAATAAAAGGAATAGCCCAAGACATAAATACCTTGGGCTATATTTTGAATTTATCTATAAAGAATCTGACCGGAAAAGAAAAATTTATTCATTGTTTGCAATGTCCTTTTTTTCTTCTTGAGTTTCTGTCTTGTCAGCTACAGGTTCTGCCGGTTTTTCTTTTTTCTCTGCCGGCTTTTCAGTTTTGCTTTCTACCAACATTTTGATTTTCATTTCCAGCAAAGCAATTTCGTTTCTGGCACTTTGCATTTTTTTCTCAAATTCTTTTTTCAAAATGTCGGCTTGTTTCGATTGCGCCAAGAAACCCAAGTTGTTTTCCCAAAGATTCAAATTAGAACGCAGTTTTTGGATTTTATCTTGCAAATCCGCTTTTTCGCGTGAAATAAATCCTGAAGATTTTGCCATAAGGTTTTCCACATAAGTTTTGTAGTTTTCCTTTTGGGTTTCACGTGCGCTGATTTTCAGACGCTCAAAAATATCATTCAATGTTGAGCGATATTCTTTTTGAATGCGTTCCTTTTGGTCTATAGGCACATAACCTATTTCCATCCATTCGCGTTGGAATTCCTTAATAGTGTCCAAATTTTGGTTCTTATCGTCAGAGAATTGGAATTCTTTCAAACGTTTAACAAGGTCTTCTTTTTTGGCCAAGTTTTCGGCTTCCGAAGATTTCATGACAGAGAAAAATTCGGCCTTGTTGGCGAAGAAAACATCACAGGCGCCACGGAAACGAGCCCAAATTTTTTCAGAAACTTTTCTTGAAACAGGGCCTATGTTTTTCCATTCTTGTTGCAATTTCAACAGTTCGGCCGTAGCTTGTTTCCAATCGGTACGTTTCGAAATTTCCTCTGCCTGAACGCAAAGGTCTAATTTCTTGTTGTAGCAATCGTTTTGTTCTTCTTTAATCTTGTCGAAATATTCCTTTTTTGCACTAAAAAAAGTATCCAAAGTACCTTTGAAGCGAGTCCAAATTTCTTCGCTAGAAGCTTTCGGAACAGCGCCGATACTTTTCCACATTTTCATCAATTCGTCCAATTGTTCGGTAACATCGTTCCATGCTTTCATGGTTTGCGGCATTTCCTGAAGAATGGCTTCGGCTTTTTCGCAAAGAGCAGTTTTTGCCAGCAAATTTTTCTGCAAATCTTCGGCAATGCTGTTGTAGTATTCCTTGCGACGAATATCTACTTGCTCCGCTGCGGTGTTAAAGCGTTCCCAAATTTCTTCATTTTTGTCGTTGGGCACAGGACCTATTTCGCGCCATTGTTCCCTGTAGCCTTGCAATTTTTTGAAAGCTGTGTTTACCGATTCTTCGAGCAACAATTCTTCCACTTTTTCGCAAAGCAGAATTTTTTGTTCCAAATTCTTTTTCAAGTCGAGCATTTTCAGCTCTTTATTGATTTTTACCTTGTCGAAGAATTTTTCGATATAGAAATGGTAATTTTTCCAAAGGTTGTTGATTTCTTCCCGTGGAACGGCGCCAATTTCTTTCCATTTTTCCTGCAAAGCCTTGAAATCGTCATAAGTTTTTTTCAAGGTTTCCTCTGAATCAATCAGGGCTTTGAGATCTTCTATAATTTGGTTTTTCTTAACCAAGTTCAGTTGTTTGGCTTGTTCAATTGCCTCTATATGTTGTCTTCTTTTTTCCTTATAATCGTTAAAAGCTTTTTTAAAACGTTCTTCGTAAGCATCTACGGTGTGTTGAAAATCTTCCTTAATACCGCCTTCTGCCAAGAACTTATCGAAAAGCTCTTTTTTCATTTCGTTGGTTTTGGTGTAGAAAGCAATTCTCAAAAGCGCAACATTTTGTTTCACTTCTTCTGCTTTTACTTTGCCCAACTCTTCTATCAAATGTACCAGCTGTTCGCGTGTGTACTGATTGTAATTTTCAGGTTCTTTGTCAAACTCTGCGCCATCTTCATCTTCAGTTAAAGATTGGATGTGCTGTTCCTGAATTTCTTCCATCAAAGGGGAAACAATTTCTTCTTCTTTGGAAGCCACTGCTGCGGCTTTTTCAACAGCTTCTTCATTTGTTTGTTCTGCAACAACTTCTTGTACAGTTTCTTCTGCAGGAATTTCTTGTTGAGAAGGTTCTAGTTTTTCAACAGGTTCTTCGCTTATTTGTTCTGCAACAG
>JAVBMO010000101.1:0-14543 GCA_031552355.1 Bacteroidales bacterium
CCATTCACAGGTTTAAAAAGGACATGGTAATTGTAATAACCTTGTTTTAGGTATTTTTGAAAAAAATAAGCGCCTTTCCTTGCATCATATTGCATTTTGGAACTTTCGTCCAAATCCCAATTTGTAAGTTGGCCTACGATATAAAAAGACCCATCCAAACGAGGATTTGAAAAGGGTAACGTAAAATGTACCCAAGTATAATCTCCTTCAATTTGCGGGTCGGTAGTAAAATCGGCGTGTATTTTCATTTTTCCGTCAATATCATCCATAGTTTCGTAAGGCAGGTTAGATTTATCTTTTTCGGGCAACAAATAGGTATGATTTTCGCCATTGATGTATTCCACTCTGTCTACATAGCGCGAACGGATTTTAATATTTTTGATATCTACATTGCGAAATTCGTTGCCACCATCAAAATAGTTACCGGGATTCCAAATATAGGCATATTCATTTCCTCGAATGGAGTGAAGGTTAATTTTTCTGAATAGATCTTTACGTCCATTTTGTTGAATATAAACTTTCAGATAATCTTTAGGGTTTTGGATAAAAGAATTTTCGGTTGCAGACAGCAACAATTCTACTTCCTGTTGTTTTTTTCGTTCCTGTACATTGGACGGAATCACAACGGTAGCTTTTATGTTCAAAAGAGATGATTCTTTTACGCGGAATTGGCGTGTAAAAACAGGGTTTTCTTCATCATTTTGCGGAAATACTGTAAGCAAATAATTCCCTGATACTTTGAGCTTTGTCATGTCGTTTGGAATGAATTCCGAATAATGGACATAGGGTTGAATGGTGTTGAAAGAGAACTTCTGATTGTCAATTGAAAAATCGTCGAAACCGTCGATATACTGATTTGGCTTCAGGTCAGAAAAATTCCATTCCGCAGTACAGTGTTGAATTTTGTAGCGATAGGAATTGGATTCTTCAGCCAACTCATCGAATTGCAAAAGCAAACGCTCATTGGTATTTAGTTCAATAATCGGTGGCGACATTTCGGACCCTGCCGGTGAAAGGATAATAGTTTTTATTTTATCGCTAAAAACCTGTTCATTCACAGGGTCGATTTTTTGTGCAAAAATTCCTGTAAAGGGGCTAAAAATCAATACAAAGCAAAGAGTAATATATTTATTCATAGTTAGAGGTTGTTTAAATTTCGTTATGCAATTTATATATTTCAAGATATCGCCGCTATGCGGCTTTGATAAATGTAGATTTTATGATTTGCTACAAAGATTACGCGGCTCTGCCGCTTTTAAGCCACAGCGTGGCGATATCTGTGTAGAATATTTATAATGTATTGATTTAAAAGCAACGTAGTTGCGGCATCTTTTTATTTGTGTTTTATTTCAGGAAAATTTAGATAACCTCTTAGGCAAATTGATTAAACTTATTGCGAAGATAAGACTTTTTATCCAATTTAAAATGAACAATTCAAATTAGGAATAGTTTGTTTTCTCTACACACAAGAGGGATATTTTCTCTGAAATTCACCGATATTACTTACTTAGCTTGTTGTTATGAATTTAGTCCGACAGGATTTGATTTTCAAGCCTTTCTTTCCCTTTTTTCTTTAACTATTGATTTTGGCCTAACATTTTTAATTCAGGAAGCCTTTCGTCGAATTTTCGTAAATTTGCATGTTTATTTTAGATATTTGGAGAACTATATGGCTGAAGAAGAAGAAATCATACAGGCAAATTATTCGGAAGACAGTATTCAAACTTTGGAGTGGAACGAACATATTCGTCGCCGTCCGGGGATGTATATCGGAAAATTGGGCGACGGCGCTTCGCACGACGACGGAATTTATGTCCTCATCAAGGAGGTGTTGGACAATTCCATCGATGAATTTGCCATGGGAAATGGGAAAGTTATTGATATTGAAGTGTCGTTTCAGGAAAAGAAAGTGGTCATTCGCGATTATGGCCGCGGAATTCCTTTGGGAAAACTTGTGGACTGCGTGTCAAAAATTAATACCGGTGCAAAATACGATTCCAAGGCCTTTCAAAAAACCGTAGGTTTGAATGGTGTGGGAACCAAGGCTGTGAACGCCCTTTCTTCGTATTTCAAAGTTCAATCTATTCGTGAAGGAAAAACAAAAATTGCGGAATTCAGCAAAGGAATTATCACAAACGAAGAAGCCATAAAGGACTGTTCTCTGGAAAGCGGAACCTTTGTTGAATTTGTTGCCGATGCAACGGTTTTCGGAAGCTATTTCTATCTGAATGAATATATTGAAAAAATGGTTTGGAACTATGTTTATTTGAACAAAGGCCTTTCCATTAATTACAACGGAAAAAAATATTTTTCCAGAAATGGTTTGCTCGACCTTTTGGACAACAACATAGAGCGCGAAGAAATTTTGTATCCCATTATTCATGTAAGGGATGCCGATTTTGAATTTGCATTAACCCATTCGGGAAAACAATACGGCGAAGAATACTATTCTTTTGTAAACGGACAAAATACCACCCAAGGCGGTACCCACCAAGCGGCATTCCGTGAAGCTTTTGTGAAAACTGTGCGAGAATTTTATAAAAAAGATTTTGAGCCCGGCGACATCCGTTCTGGAATTGTTTGCGCTTTGAGTATCCGTATTCAAGAACCGGTTTTTGAGTCGCAAACCAAAACAAAATTAGGTTCTTCGCACATGGAGCCCAATGGGCAAGGACAAAGTGTGAAAAACTATGTCCATGACATTATTAAAAAACATTTGGACAATTTTCTGCACATTAATGGTGAAACAGCAGAGGCCTTGCTTCAAAAAATCCTGCAGTCCGAAAAGGAACGCAAGGAAATGGCAAATATCAAAAAAATTGCCAAAGAAAGTTCCAAAAAAGCTAGCCTTCACAACCGCAAACTGCGCGATTGCAGAGTCCATTACAACAGCAGCCACACAGATCGTTTGGCATCCACATTGTTTATTACCGAAGGAGATTCTGCGAGCGGTTCCATTACCAAATCGAGGGAAGTGAACACTCAAGCGGTTTTTAGCTTAAAAGGGAAACCTTTAAACTGTTTTGGGTTAAGCAAAAAAATTGTTTACGAAAACGAAGAATTCAACCTTTTGCAAAGCGCGCTGAATATTGACGAAGACATGGAAAATCTGCGTTATAACAACATTGTGTTTGCCACCGATGCCGATGTGGATGGTATGCATATCCGTTTGTTGTTGCTGACATTCTTTTTGCAATTTTTCCCCGACTTGATCAGGGCCGGACATGTTTATATCTTGCAAACGCCGCTTTTCCGCGTTCGTAACCGTCAAAAGACCATTTATTGCTACACAGAGGAAGAACGTGTGAATGCCCTCAAGAAATTAGGTTCTAACGCCGAAATTACACGATTTAAAGGGCTTGGGGAAATTTCGCCCGATGAATTCAAACACTTCATAGGCAAGGATATGCGCTTAGATCCTGTAATTTTGAAAAAAGATTCGGGGATTCGTGAAGTTTTGACCTATTATATGGGCAAAAACACCCCCGAAAGGCAGCAATTTATCATGCAAAACTTGCGAACAGAGGAAGAAATTTAAAAAATAAATCATTGAAAATCAGTAGAAAATATTTTTTTTACTGATTTTTTTTATCAGAACAGCAATTTGTTTCTTAAAGTTTTTTATACTTGCAAAAAAAAGAGAGCAATATGAGAAAAGGAAGTAATAGCAAAAAAAGATTGATAATCAGCTATGAAAAGTTAATGGAAGAGTTAAAAGAGATGTTCAAAGAAGTTTATGCCGAAGGTTACACATCACATATTCAAAAAATAGAAAAACCCAATGGTGAAACCATTTTTGTAGTGCCTCTTGAAACCGAAGACTCTGTATATATGGTGAAAATGGATGTCAGGGTGGACTCGAAATTTTCGGAAGAGGAACTTGACAAGGAAATCTTTGCATTGCCTAAGGATGGGGATGAATTCACACCTGAACTTGAAGAGAATTCAGAAGATGAAAAAGATCATAAAGAATTTGAATTAAAACATGGCGACTATGAAGAAAATGACAACGATGAGGAAGATGACGAGGAAGACGAAGATGATGAGGAAGAGGAGAAAGATTAAATAAATTGTAAATATTTTTATTTTGTGAAAGGGATTTGTTGTGTATTCAGCAAATCCTTTTTGTTTTTAAGGGGAAGGAATAAACAGCCGGATATCAATTTGAAGATTCGGCGATTTTTTTTAGACAGGATTCACATGTATTTGGCTGTTCGCTTTCAATTTTCAATTAATGATGATGACACGGAGAGCCGCAGAAATTTTTCAATCAAAAATTAAACAGCCGGAGAACCATGGGGGTATTTTGCCAAAGGCAAAATTAAATCCTGTCAACTTTTTAAAATTAGGAATTAGAAATGAAAGATGTCGCACAGCGTACTAGGGCAGAGAATCTTTTATAGAAAGTATAGATTATTTTCTTACTGGCAGGAATACTACATCAAGAATGGTATTCCTGCCTTTTTGGTGTTATATGGAGATTCATTTATAAAAAGAAAAATGTATCTTTGCACAGGAAGGCATAAAAAAATGAATAATTTTATAAAACGGATTGATCGTTACATTATTAAAAAGTTCCTGAAAACTTTTTTTGGGGCCATAAGCCTTATTGCCGTTATTATTATTGTGTTCGATGTTTCCGAAAAATTGTCGGATTTTATAGAAAAAGAAGCACCTTTGCGAGCCATTGTTTTTGACTACTATGCAAATTTCCTTCCCTATTTCATTACCGACTATATTTCCCTTTTTACATTTATTGCCGTTATTTTCTTTACTTCCAAAATGGCTTCAAATACCGAAATTATTGCCATTTTGAGTTCAGGAATAAGCTTTAAGCGAATGTTGAGGCCATTTTTGATTGGCGCTATTTTGATTGCATCTTTGAATTTTGCATTGAGCAATTATATTATTCCTCATGTAAATAAAAACCGGATTGCATTTGAGAATAAATATATTCGTTTTCGACCAAAAATCCGGTCGAATAACCTGCATTTGCAAATTGGCAAAAACACTCAGGTTTATATGGAGAATTTTGACCAAAACGACGACCGGGGGACAAATTTCAATTGTGAAAAGCTGACAGATGCAGGAATAACAGAAAAAATCTTTGTCCGGCAAATTCTTTTCGATACAATTTCCAACACTTGGAAAGGGCAACAGTATATCAAGAGAACAATCAATGGATTGAATGAAACCCTTGAAAAAGGCGATACTATAACCATTGCCGAAAATTTTACTCCGGACGATATGGAATATACTTTTCGGGAAAAAGGTGTTGAAACCATGAACCTTCATCAATTAAATGCGTTTATTGAACAGGAAGAAGAAAAAGGATCGCCTTTGGTTGTGGCCTATAAAGTTGCACAGTATCAAAGTCTTTTCAATCCGTTGTCCGTGATTATCATGACATTGATTGGTGTTTCGGTTTCTTTCAGGAAAAAAAGAGGGGGGATGGGAATTAATTTAGCATTTGGTATTATCATTGCATTTTCGTTTGTTGTAGCCATGAAATTTTCCACAGTATTCTCGCTCAAGGGAAATCTTCCACCCATGCTATCCATTCTAATTCCTCTTGTATTATATGCTTTTATGGCATATTACTTAATCAAAAAAGCTCCCAAATAAAACACAGAACAACTATGACAATACTTAATACTTGTATGGTTTGGTATTTTCAGAGGCAGATGCCCAGCATAGAGGCATTCAAAAAATCGCCTGTTGAAACACAGCAAAAGGTTTTCAGGAATCTTATAGAAACCGCAAAAAATACAGAATACGGCAAAACCTACGATTATAAAAGCATTTTGTCATGGCAGGATTTCGACAAACGTGTTCCTGTTTTGGATTACGACCAGTTTAAACCATTTATAGACCGTGTAAGAAAAGGTGAGAAAAATATTTTTTGGCCATCGGACATCAAATATTTTGCAAAATCTTCGGGCACTACAAGCGACAAAAGTAAATATATTCCGGTAAGCAGTGAATCTTTGAAAGATTGTCACTACAAGGCTGGGCAGGATATGTTTGGACTTTATTGTAACATGTATCCCCAAACCCGTATGTTTACGGGAAAAAACCTTGCTTTGGGCGGTAGCCGGCAAGAAAATGAATTCAAAACCAATGCTTTTTATGGCGATTTATCAGCCATTATCATAAATCATTTACCTTTTTGGGCGCAAAACAAGCGCAGTCCGGCGAAAGAAGTGGCCTTGATGCCTGAATGGGAAACAAAACTGCACAAAATGGTAGAATTGACCTCAAAAGACAATATTACAGGTTTATCCGGCGTGCCTTCTTGGATGATGATTTTATTGAAAAGCGTTTTGGAATATACAGGAAAACAAACCATTAAAGAAGTTTGGCCTAATTTGGAAGCTTTTTTTCACGGGGGAGTAAATTTTGACCCATACCGAAAACAATACAAAGAAATTATTGGTCCTGGTGTAAATTATATCAACGTTTACAACGCTTCGGAAGGTTACTTTGCCATTCAAGACCAAAAGCATTGTGATGATATGCTGTTATTGCTCGACACAGGCGTTTTTTATGAATTTATTCCCATTGAGGAAATAGACAAAGAACATCCGAAAGTGATTCCTTTGCAAGAAGTGGTAATAGGCAAAAATTATGCTTTGCTAATCACCACAAATTCAGGATTATGGCGATACAAAATTGGCGATACGGTAGTTTTTACAAGCACATCACCCTACCGGATAAAAATCAGCGGAAGAACTAAAAATTTTATCAATGCCTGCGGTGAAGAAGTAATTATAGACAACGCATTGAAAGCATTTCAAGCTGCTTGCGACAAAACTTCGGCAGTGGTGCTGGAATATACAGGTGCCCCTATGTTTTCTTCAACAGGAACCTGCCACGAATGGTTTGTTGAATTTTCGAAGGAACCGGATAATTTAGATGTTTTTGTGGATATTTTTGACAAAACTTTGCAATCCGTCAATTCCGATTATGAAGCCAAGCGTTATAAGGATATGGTTTTGCAGAAACCTTTATTTAGAAATTTGCCACAAGGGTCTTTCTATAAATGGTTAGAATCGAAGAAACGTTTAGGCGGACAATACAAAGTGCCTCGTTTATCGAACAACAGGCAATACTTGGAAGAAATTGAAAGAATTTTAAACAAAAAAACACTTTAA
The DNA here is from genome assembly GCA_031552355.1 of Bacteroidales bacterium. Classification (GTDB taxonomy): domain Bacteria; phylum Bacteroidota; class Bacteroidia; order Bacteroidales; family P3; genus JAVBMO01. Next base: position 7,155 of record JAVBMO010000101.1, read on the forward strand.
CAGGAATCAGCATGAGTGTCGATGAAATTGAAAAAGAAATTATCAATGAGTTTTCCATTTTTGAAGACTGGATGGACAAATACAATTATTTGATAGAGATGGGGAAAACTTGTCCACAGATTGATGAAAAAAATAAAACAGAGCAACATTTGATTTCAGGTTGTCAGTCAAGAGTTTGGCTAAGTGCGGAATATGAAAGCGGAAAAGTGATTTATAAAGCAGATAGCGATGCGGTTATTACCAAAGGGATTGCCTCATTGTTAATTAGGGTTTTATCGAATCAGCCTCCACAAAGCATCATCGATGCCCGTTTGGATTTTATCAATGAAATCGGCTTAAGCACGCATCTTTCACCCACCCGTTCCAATGGTTTGCAAGCCATGGTAAAGCAAATGAAGCTATATGCATTGGCTTTTAAGGCAAAATATGAATCTAATTCATAAAATTCTTACTTTGTAATAAAAATAAAATGAATATTTTACAGGGATTTGCTAATATTTTTTCTGAAAAATATTGTTGATTTCAAAAAAAGCTGTACCTTTGCACAGTTCTTAAAGATATAAGAAAATAAATTCCTCAGTAGCTCAGTTGGTTAGAGCACATGACTGTTAATCATGGGGTCCTAGGTTCAAGTCCTAGCTGGGGAGCGAGCTGAAAGCGAGCGACTTACAAGATTGTAGGTCGCTCTTTTTATTTACCCATTTGCATGCAATTTGCATACAAATATCGGAACCATAATTATGGCGTGAAAAATATCTAAAAGCATACTAATTCCCCAAAAGTCTTTTTAGAACCCCAAATTATTCATACATTTGTTATATAGCTTGAGATTGTTCAGAAAACAATTATCAAAAAATACCGCAATAAATGAATGATTCGCTTTCTCACCAAATCCAAATTTTCAAATCTGTTTTTAAAGGCAGGGAAGATGTGTTTGCCGTTCGTTGGGAAAAAGGAAATAAAAGCGGTTATATGCCAGCTTATTCTTACGACCCTTATATGTATAGGGTGCATAAGATGAAAGGGGGAACTTTTCAGAATTATCAAGATAAAACCTATTTGAAACTCACAGATAGCGAGATTGCCAAACACTTAAATGGTGAACAACTTATCGGCATTTATCCTTTGTTAAGAGACAACACCTCATGGTTTTTGGTGGCAGATTTCGACAAAGCAAATTGGGTGGAAGAAGCCAAAACATTTATTCATGCTTGTCAGAAAAAAGGGATTCCGGCTTACTTGGAACGTTCCCGTTCCGGTAATGGTGGACATGTATGGATATTTTTCGACCAACCCTATTCGGCTGTTCGAAGCAGGAAAATTTTTATATCCCTTTTGGAACAATCCGGTGTATTTTCTTTGTTTGATAAAAATTCCAGTTTCGACCGTTTATTTCCCAATCAGGATTTCCTTTCCGGCAAAGGCTTGGGTAATCTGATAGCATTGCCCCTATTTAAAAAGTCTGTTGAACAGGGCAACAGTTGTTTTATTGATTTGGAAACGTTGCAACCGATTCCAAACCAATGGAACTTTCTGAAAAATATTCAGAGGGTATCTATTGCCCAATTGGATAAATTGCATCAAGAGATTTCAAATATCCGAGTTGAAAATCCACAGCTGAACTTACAAGGGGAATTAACCATTACGCTTGATAATGTAATCAAGATATCCCGTTCAGTAATTACCATGCCTTTGATAAATTATATCCGGAATGAGTTGAATTTTGCCAATTCAGAATTTATCATCAAAAAGAAAATCGGGAAAAGCACTTTTGAGACTGAACGTTATTTCAAAATTGTCGAAGAAACAGAAACCGAAATCATTATTCCGAAAGGATTTGTTGGCAAACTGATTCGATTTTGCAAGGAAAGTCAAATTGAATATGACTTCATTGACAATAGGAAGAAATCAGAATCTGTTTTATATCAATTCAATGCAACGTTAAGAAATTATCAAGAACCTGTAATTGAAAATATATCAAGGAAAGATATAGGCGTAATTGTGGCGCCGCCTGGTTCAGGGAAAACATTGTTGGGTTTGAAAATTATTTGCGAGAAGCAACAATCAGCTTTAATTATCGTACATCGTAAACAATTGCTTGAACAGTGGGTGGAAAGAATTGAAAACTTTTTGGGAATTCCTAAAAACGAAATAGGAAGAATTGGGCAAGAGAAAAGTAAAATTGGGAAAAAGATTACCATTGCGACAATTCAAAGTTTATCAAAAGCATTAGATAACTCAGATACACAGAATCTTGCATCAAAATTTGGAACGATTATTATTGATGAATGCCATCATATCCCTGCTGAAACTTTTCGAAATACGATTACAAAATTGCATTCCTTTTATCTATACGGTTTGACGGCAACCCCTTTCAGGAAATACAATGACGGAAAACTTATTTTTTCTTATTTGGGCGAAATCATTGCCGAAATCAAACCAACAGAAATTAGTACTTACAAACATGCTAAAATTGTTGTTAAAAATACCGAATTGGATGTTCCCTATAATTCAAAAACTGATAAATTTGAAGTGCTTTCTCAAATCCTGATTCACGATTCGGCAAGAAATAGACTTATATTCAATGATATAAAGCAGGAATTGGATAAAGGTAAAAAAGCGGTTATTATTACCGAAAGGAAGGAACATATTGATTCTCTTTACCAATATTTGAAACAGTCTTATGAGGCGGTTACTTTAAGTGGTGAAGATTCTGAAAATCAAAGAAAAACGAAATGGAAGTCTTTACAAGAAGGGAATTACCAAGTTTTGATTACAACTGGACAATTCTTTGGTGAAGGAAGCGATTTGCAGAATGCTAATTGTTTGTTTTTGGTTTATCCGTTTTCATTCGAAGGTAAATTGATTCAATATATGGGCAGGGTACAACGTTCTGAAATTGCGCCGACAATCTATGATTACAGGGATTATAAAATTTATTACTTGAATAAGCTTTTCTTGAAGAGGAATGTATTTTACCGAAAAATCAATAGGCAACCTTCTTTGTTTGATGAGCCGATTGAAGAAACGACATTGCCTGATACTACTTTTACAATAAAAGAAACCCTCAAAACACCTATAGAAAATCTTGATTTCAGGTATGGAAGCATTACATTCAAATATTTAATTGAGAAAACTCAGGCCGAAATTGAGTTTGAAATAGAAAATCTTGAAATACGGCCTGAATTTGAGGTATTAAAGCCTTATTTTTCAAAAATCCTGAAATCAAAAAATATAAGCGTTGATATTTATGCCGAATTTGAAAAAGGAATTTTGGTTTCCCAGTTGGCTACTTCGCCTGATATTCAAAAGATAAATCGAGAAATTATTGAGAGTGTTAGGTTTAGGTATATCAATCAAAGATTTTTAGAACTTAAGTCTAAAATAACAAAGGAAACCCTTTTGACTTTAAATGAGGTAGAGGGTGAAAAACAAACGCTATATGCTGACAGCGAAGAATTACTGGAAGATATTTTGCAACATAAAAATTACAAGCATTCCCGACAATTGCGATATTTATCTCAATTACATGAACGTAAATTTTTAAAAATCAGATTTGTATTAAATCCATTTTCATTTGTATTCTTACTATCCGGCAATCAACAATTTCATCTTGTTTTGGAAACGCTCGATAGCGAAGAAGCCACTTATCTTTGGCATATCAATAAAGACAAAGAATCACTTGTCAACGCTATCAAAGAAATTGACCTACAATTGAATTTTATCCGTAATAAAGGTCGTCAAGCCTTTTTAGATACCAACCCTCAAAACTTTTCAAAAATCCTACATGATTATTCCGATGAAAAGAAAGGGTTTATCACTTGGAAATGCTTGTTGGAAGAACAGTTGGTTTGAAATGTATTTCCAAACATTACACCAAAGATTACGTCATAATTTTATATCATATAGTTTCAAATATTCATTCCAACAACCATTTTCCTTGATTTTTTCTTCAAAATCTTCGAGGGTAATAAATTGATTTGGGACTGAATATGTTTCTCTTATAATCTTTAATAGTTTTTCTTTTCCTATTAATTTCCGAAATTCATGTACAAAAGCAGGTCCCTTGACATAAATTACAAAAGCTGCCCAAGGTTCACCTGTGTTATGTCTTTGATTTAAGAGTTGTTCGAAGGTTATTCTTAAATCGGGAAAGTTCCATTCAGGATTTTCCTGTAAGGCTTTTTCAAAGGCATCCTGTCCTGCCCAACTTTCATAAAACATAAGATTGACATATTCTGGGATAGATTCGCCCATAAAGCACCTTCCTTTCGCATTATATAGCGTATGTATTCCTAACCATAAATGGCAAATTTCGTGCGCTAAAAGGGTATTCCCTATGGTTTCCATGTTGATCAATCCCCTATCCATAATAATAACATTGCCCATTCCCATTGCTATGCCAAATATAGATGTTTCTACAAAATTTATATTATGGGTTTTTAGTTCCCATAAATTGGTATTATACCATTTGAAGGCTTCTACAGAGCGATTAACTATAGCGTTCCATAAAGAATCTATTTGATGTGGGTCTGTAGTATAAACTGGTTTGCCATTAACAACATCTATAAGGCGTTTTGCTTGTGGAAGAATGTAAAAATTGAAATCAACATTATTATATTGAGCATTTTTGCGTTGAAATATATTTGATTTTGTTATCAACAAAGGAATATCTTCGTCATAAAGCTTAAAGGAATAAATATTTGTGTGCTTATTTAACTGGACATTATCTGCCGGAACATACGCAAAAGCGATGTATGTATTAGGAATGGAAACTGTTGCTTTGTAATGTGCAAAATTATCGTACAATACCGGATACCAACGACAAGAACGTTCAAGAATTAACTGATTGGTATCGCATAATATTATTGTAGATAAAGAATCTTTTTTCAATGGGTATGCTATTTTATAATGGAAATCAAATTTCAATATGGTTTCTTGGGTAGAAAAAAACATAGTGTCGTTTTTTTGCACATAGTTTAGCTTTTTGCCATTCAATGCAGCATGGGAAAATTTTATATAATCATTTAAAAGAAAATATGACAGGTTTTCTTCTTTAAAATTTTCAGCCACAATGGTTAATTTAATGTCTATGATAGAATCTTGTAATCTTAAATCTAAATCATAGTTGTTAATTTTGATTGAATTTTGAGCTTGTTCTTTCAATGTTTTTTCCTGTGCCTGTAGAAATGACATAGAAAGAATTGTAAAAAATAGAATGTTGATTAAATTCTTCATGTATTTATTTGCATTTAGTTTTAGTGTTATTTCAATGCCTGTCTCAAAATTTCCTCTTCCTGTTCTTTGTCTATTCCAATAGCGATACTTGTTTTATAGGTATCTACCAATTTATTTAGTTTTTCTGTTTGATTATTTTTCTTGTAATACTGTGCAAGCAATACAAAAGCTTTATGGTAACTGAATATTAGTCCTGATATTCGCGGCATATCATTCGTTTTCAAGCTTGGTAAATCTTTGAAATTTTCAGGGTTGAGCAGTATTTCCAACTTGGCGACGTCGGAAGATTTGTCTGTATTCATCGTTTCGATAGGCGCTAATTGTGATGTTAATCCGCAATTTTTAAAATAGGTATTCAATCCACCATAAAATATTGGTTCGGCAAGGTTGCTAAAATAAATGGGACGTTCATTAAAATTGTCTTCCACAATCTGTAATAAAATTGCCCGTTGTGGACTGAGGTACGTCCGCTTCTTTGCTTTTTCGCTTTCAATTTTCGAATGCATTCTATTGGAGAATAAATCAGGTTCAATTGTCCATTTAAACTGAAAGTCTGAATTAAGTTTAAACTTGGTTTTCAATTCTTTTGAAACAGGAATGTAAACATCAGTTATATCCCATTTGAATGGATGAATATCCATAATTTGCTGGTCAGTCAGATTGATGTTTATTTTTCTTACACCACCCTCAAGCCCTTCTCTTAGGAATTTCACATACCATGGTCTGTCAATATTGCCTAATGGAATAATGGTTATGTCGGTTCGATAATTTTGATGTAGTTGTAAATATGCGCAAACATCAAAATCCGGATTTCCACCTGTAAATAGAATTGCATTTTTATCGCAAGTATTCATGAGATTTTTTCCAAATTCAATCAGCCATGCCGGATAAGCACCTTTTTCGTATGCCTTTTTATAGAAATATCTCAATTTTTCCACGTCATAATTTTGCATGGCGATAAAAGCGTTTCCACTACATTCTGCGCCGTAGAAATATTTTGCATCGCCGTATTGAGGATTTAAACGGATGGCTTTATCCAAGTAATCAAAAATTTTCTGCGAATAAGCAAAATCATAACCTTTTAAGGGGCGGCTGTCATAAGCCCGGTAATGGTTGAACCAACCCAAGTAATAATAAATTTCAGGGTCGTTGGGTGTTTTAACTGCCGCTTTTTCCAACAAAGAAATGGCTTCGTTATAGTGTTCTTTTTTGAATTCGTCCAAAGCCTGTTCTTTCAATGAATTTTCCTGTGCCTGTACAAATAGTGTAGAAAACACTATAAAAATCAGAATGTTGATTAAATTCTTCATGTATATATTTTCTATTTATATAGTGATGAGATGATTTTGAATCATCTCATCACTAAGTTGGCGATTTACTGTTTTACCACTTTTGTACTCATATTTCCTACTTTCAGCAAATATGTTCCATTTGGTAAACGAGAAATATCAATTTCTGTTTTCTTGCCGGAAATTTTGAATATGTTAATCAATCTACCATTTAAATCGAAGAGTTCGGCTGTTTGGGTTGTCAGATTTTCATTCTCAATAATCAATTTGCCTGATGTCGGGTTTGGATAGATTTTAAATGTTGTCGCTTGATTTTCTATATCATTAATTCCAACATTTTTTTCAACGCCTACCAAACAACTGTCTTGAAATCCACCGTCTGCAGTTGTAACCGCAATATAAGTTTCGCCTTCGGAAATAGCTGTTACTAAGCCGTTATTATCAACTGTGGCAACGTTTTCATCACGGCTTGACCATGTTTTATTTTGATTGGTTGCATTATTAGGCGTTATGGTTGCCGTCAATGTTTCTGTACTATCGACTTTTAGCGAAATAGTATGCTTGTTTAAAGTTACACCTGTTACAGCAATATCAATATCTTCGGTAACCGTAACCAAACAACTGTCTTGAAAATTACCATCTTGCGTAGTTACAACAATATAAGTATTGCCAACAGCTATGCCTGTGACTAAGCCGTTATTATCTACAGTGGCAATATTTGCATCACGGCTTTCCCAAGTTTTATTTGGATTGGTAGCATTATTAGGTGAAATAGTTGCAAGTAAAGTTTCTGTACTATCCACTTTTAGGGAAAGAGAATGTTCATCTAAAGTGATGCCTGTTACAGCAATATCAGTATCTT
>JAVBMO010000090.1:0-22172 GCA_031552355.1 Bacteroidales bacterium
AAAATTCATCTACAATGAAAAATTTTTCGACTATATTTGTATGTTGCATATTTGTGAGTTATTTTTATATTTAATTGGAAATCAAATATAAAATTACAACTTTTTATTCAAATATGCAACTTTTTTATCTTTTTTCTTACATCGAACTCAGGTTATTAAAAAAACTGAGTATTGTTATGATTGTAAATCAGTCTTTTATTTTTAGAAATAAAGACCCTCAACCTACCAAAAAAAGAAATTTAGACAACCTCTAAGTATTTGACCGACAAGTCACTTTTTAAAAAAGAAATTGTCTAATATATAAACTTTACATACCTTTGCGGTAATTTAAAAGGGAAAAAGATGAGTACAAAAAAAATTGTAGTAACAGGAGCTGCCGGATTCATAGGAAGTTGTTTAGTGGGACGGCTCAACGAAGAAGGACTTGATAATTTAATTTTGGTGGATGATTTTTCAAAAACGGAAAAATCTGCCAACTATACGACAAAAAAATACACTCAAAAAATAGAACGGAGCGAGTTTCTTGCTTGGTTTAAGAATCACGGCGAAGAAATTTCTTTTGTACTTCATATAGGAGCTCGCACCGACACAGCCGAATTTTCGTGGGATTTGCTTTTGGATTTGAATTTACATTATACACAGGAAATCTGGAAAATTTGCACCCAATATCAAATTCCGTTGATCTATGCCTCTTCGGCAGCAACTTATGGCGCAGGGGAATTGGGCTATAGCGACGACCATGCAATGATTCCACGTTTGCAACCTTTGAATCCTTATGGAAAATCCAAACAGGAGTTCGATGTTTGGGCTTTGGCACAGGAAAAAACGCCTTCGTTTTGGGCCGGGCTGAAATTTTTCAACGTCTATGGACCTAATGAATACCATAAGGCGCGAATGGCTTCTGTGGTTTTTCATACATTTAATCAAGTGAAAGAAACCGGCAAAATGAAATTATTTCGCTCCCACCGGCCCGATTTTGAAAATGGAAAGCAATTGCGCGATTTCGTTTATGTAAAAGATGTGGTAGAGGTAATTCTGTTCTTGATGCAAAACAAGCCGCAATCGGCTATTTACAATTTGGGAACAGGAAAAGCCCAGACTTTCTTGGAATTAACCCAAGCCACTTTTAAGGCAATGAAAAAGGCGGAAGATATTGATTTTATTGACATTCCTCAGGATATTCGCGACAAATACCAATATTACACCCAAGCCGATATGCAAAAGCTTCGCAATGCAGGTTATCAAAAACCTTTTGCCACTTTGGCCGAAGGCGTAAAAGATTATGTGGAAAATTATTTAATTCCGTCAAAATACTATTAAGATGAATTACAAAGCCAAATTGCATAAAGTCAAAGCTTTCATATTTGATTTTGATGGAGTCATCAGCGATGGAAAGGTTTGGGTAATCGACGAAGAACGTCAAATCAGAAATTCCTCTGTAAAAGACGGTTATGCGTTGCAATATGCCATAAAAAAAGGTTATAAAATTGCGGTTATTACCGGTGGACGTTGCCAAACCATTGTTTACAGGATGAACCAGTTAGGCGTTTACGATGTCTTTTGCGGCTCAGATAAAAAAATAACTGTTTTTAAAAATTATTTGAGAGACAGTGGTTTATCAGCAGAAGAAGTACTGTATATGGGCGACGATATTCCTGACTATGAAGTAATGAAAGAAGTTGGTGTGGCTACTTGTCCTGCCAATGCGGCAAAAGAAATCAAAGCCATTGTCGATTACATTTCTCATCTTAATGGCGGAGAGGGTTGTGTACGGGATGTTATAGAACAGGTTTTAACATTGCACGACCAGTGGTTTAAAGAAGATGCCACAGAGTGGTAATCTTTTATTGTGGAACTAAAAGACACAGAATGAAAAAAAAGTATGTTTTGTTTTTCGCTGCTTGTCTCTTTTTCTCGCAAAATCTTAGCTTTGCGCAAAAAGACAGCATCTTTTTTGGAATCGCAACTTTTTACAGCGATTGGTTTGAAGGCCGGACAACCAGCAATGGCGAAATCTTTCGGCATTCGGATTACACAGCTGCACACAGGACATTAAAACCCGGAACTTTTTTAAAAATTTCCAATCTGGGAGCGCATCAGGCAATCATTGTAAAGGTAAACGACCGCTGCCCAAAACGAGGTATTTTAGATTTAACAAAAGCGGCAGCAAGAAAATTAGGACTTTTATACCGAGGAACATCAAAAATTCAGATAGAAATACTTGGCGAAGACGGGGAAGCTCTCTGGCTTACCCAACAATTTTTATTTACGAAATTTTTTGATTCGTACGAAAAATGGAAAGACAATCAAGTTGAAGTATTGATGAAAAATCCCGCATTTACAACAGGGAATCCAGTTGAAAATCAGATGATTTTTGGATATTATTTACAAATAGCATGTATAAGAGACATAGAACAAGTACGAACAATAGCATTGATGCTTCCTTTGGCATACTTCCCATACTTAAAAGCAAAAAAAAATTCGGCAGGAGCAGGCTACAATGTTCTGATAGGTCCATTTTTAAATTTTTCGGAAGTAAATAGAGCGAAAAAAACCGTAAAACCTTTTTTTCCGATGGCTGAAATAAAAGAAAAAACAAAAGATAATTTTCTGAATTTTAATTAATTGAAAAATAATCTGCAAAAAGTTTTAAAGAAAATACGGAATATTAATCATATATTGCTATTTTTGCAGGAATAAACCTGTATTGTCTTGCATTTCAAATGCAGGTTTTTGAAAATTAAAATTTGACGCAATATACTGTAGTATAGATAATTGCATGCGAAGAAATAGAAAGAACATCATTTTATGGATTGTTTTAACTGTTTGCATTCCTTTTGTAGGAAAGGCACAACAGGAAGCGCAATTTACTCAGTATATGTTGAATAGATTGTCCTTCAATCCTGCTTATGCAGGTAGCAGTGGCGCTATTTGCGTAACAGGTTTGTATCATAATCAGTGGATGGGGTTGAAATTTAGTCCCGATGCTTTGGGAAATACACCTTCCACACCGCAAAATTTCCTTGTCTCCATTGACGCTCCGGTTCGTGTTTTGCATGGTGGCTTGGGAGCAACTATTTTTACCGACAAAATAGGATATACCAATTCTGTTACTGCAAAAGTAGATTATGCCTACAGATTTTATGTAGGAAACGGAAATTTATCGATAGGTTTGGAAGCCAATATGTTCAGCTTTTCAAGAGATTATGCAAAATATGTAGGAGGTTCTTCTTTAACAGGCGATATCAATAATCCTATTGATCAAAGTATTCAAGATCCTCTTTTGTCAGGCGAAGGCGAAGCTTCCGATTTCCTTTTTGATTTGGGATTTGGCTTGTATTATCAAATTCCGGGTTCTTTTTACGTTGGAGTTTCTTCAATGAAACTTCTTGAAATGAAAGGGGATAACACCAATTGGCAAAATAGAAGAGCGTTCTATTTGACATCAGGATTTGAATACATATTCCCTGCAATGCCTTCAATAAAATTGACACCTTCATTTTTGTTGAAAACGGATTTCGGTTCCACACAATTTGATATTTCGGCTGTTGCGGAATATGAGCGTCGTTATTGGTTTGGGTTGAGCTACCGCATAGAAGACGCAATTTCTTTGTTGGGCGGGCTTTATTGGAAAGATTTTAGAATAGGTTTGTCTTATGATATTACCACCTCTTCTTTAGGTTATGTAAAATCGGGCAGAAGCTTTGGTGGAATTGAGTTATTTTTGAGGTATTGTTTCAGAGTGGAAGGTTCGCCAAAACGTCCTTCGAGCAACCAAAATACACGTTTGTTTAATTAAAGTGTAACTTTTTTTGTTAAACTGCGTAATAATATTTGATAAACGAAAATAGAAAACATAAAAACTTCTAAAGATATGAAAAAGATAGCGTTTTTATTCATCCTTTCGGCAGTAGTGTGGGGTTGTAATTCTTCTGACAAAGGAGAGCTAACCGGAGTAAAAGACAGGCCATACTATGATGATATTGACCTTTATGGAATGGTATTTGTTCCGCAAGGAAGTTATACAATGGGTGTTGGTGACCAAGATGTGGCTTATTCTTATAGTAATAAACCCAAAACAGTTCAGGTAACCTCTTTTTGGATGGACGAAACAGAAATTACAAATAACGAATATCGTCAATTTGTTGAGTGGGTAAGGGATTCTATTGCACACATGCTTTTGGCTGATGTGGGTGATGGAAATTATGTTATCGCAGAAGATGAATTTGGTGAACCAATTGATCCTCCAATGGTAAACTGGAAAACCAAAATCAATTGGAATTCAAAAGATGAAGAAGTCAGAGACGCTTTGTCTGAAATGTATTATCCTGAAAACGAAAGAATTTACGGAAAGAAAGAAGTTGATGACAGAAAGTTGAACTATTCTTATTATTGGTTTGATTATAAAAGTGCAGCTAAGAAAGAAAGCCAACCTTCGCAAATCAACCCTGAATACAAAGGTTCAGCTTATGCAAATCGTCCGAAAGGTTTAAGAGACCGCTCTCAATTCATTAAAAAAGAAGTAATCAATATTTATCCTGATGTGAATACTTGGATTTTTGATTATAGCTATTCATACAATGAAGATTTGACGAAGAATTATTTCAAAAGCCCTGCTTATGATAATTATCCTGTTGTGGGTGTTACCTGGAAACAAGCAAGAGCTTTCTGCCACTGGCGTACACAAATGTTGAACGGCTATTTGGAAGGTCAAGGAGCCGCATCAATGCCGGATTTCCGTTTGCCTTTCGAATCAGAATGGGAATATGCTGCAAGAGGTGGTATAGCAGGTTCTTCTTATCCTTGGGGTGGCCCTTATGTGAGAAATGGTAAATTCTGTTTCTTGGGTAACTACAAACCTTCAAGAGGTAATTATTCAGAAGACGGTGGCGTATATCCTTTGATGGTTGCTCACTACGCTCCTAACGATTTTGGTTTGTATGATATGGCAGGAAACGTAGCTGAATGGTGTGAAGATGCTTACGAAAAATCGTCTTATTACTATGCTCACGATTTCCGTCAAGCCTATACTTATGATGCCAAAGATGATGATCCTACTGTGAAAAAACAAAAAGTTATCAGAGGTGGTTCATGGAAAGATATTAAGTTTTATATGCAAGCAAATGCAAGAACGTACGAATATCAAGATACAGCTAAATCTTATGTAGGTTTCCGTTGTGTTCAATCTTACCAAGGACGTCAAAAAGGTGATAATTTGCAAGCTGCATCTAACATTAGATACTAGAAATTTTAAAACCAGAAACAACAATAAAAACAAAACATTATGAGCATTAACAGCATTGTAAGAAGTAAAGGTTACAAGAGTTTTATGGCAAAACTCTATGGGATTGGAGCCTCGGTCGTAATTTTGGGCGCCCTTTTTAAAATCAACCACTATCCGGGTGCAAATTACATGCTTATTGCAGGGATGGGTGTTGAGGCCATTATCTTCTTCTTCTCGGCTTTTGAACCAATGCACGTGGAATATGACTGGAGTTTGGTTTACCCTGAATTGGCAGGAATGTCGGTTTCAGATAAAATCCCTCAAAAAACACAAAAAGCAGGCAGTGTGACACAACAATTGGATGCCATGCTAACAGAAGCGAAAATAGGACCTGAGTTAATTAATAGTTTGGGGCAGGGATTGAAAAACTTGTCGGAAACTACATCCCAATTGGGTTCACTTTCTTCTGCCACTGTTGCTGCTGATAAATTTGTAAAAAATATGGAAGAAGCAGGCCAATCAGTTACCAGCCTTTCAGATGCATATAAAAAAGCTGCTGAAAATGTAAATAAAGATGTAAGTCTTTCTGATGAATATTTGGCAAGCGTAAAAAATGCTTCTTCGGCCATAACCAATTTGGCAAATATCTATAATGAAACAGCATCTGCTCTTTCAAAAGGCGATACTTCTTATACAGAAGAATTGAAACGTATGGCAGGTAGTTTGTCTTCAATTAATGCACTATATGAATTGCAAATACAAAATGCAACTGCACAGTTAGATGCAACAAAACAAGTTCAAGATAAGGTACAAACACTTGTAACCAACTTCGCTGACTCATCAGAGGAAGTTTTGAGATACAAACAGCAAGTGGATGCATTGTCGCAAAAGGTAACAGCCTTGAACACTGTGTATGGAAATATGCTCGCTGCAATGCAAGCAAAATAAGCATTAAATATTTGAATTTAAAATTTTGAAAAGATAATAGAATATGGGTGCAACAAATTGTCCGGAAACCCCCAGGCAGAAAATGATAGGTATGATGTATCTCGTTTTGACGGCCATGTTGGCGTTAAATGTGTCTGTAGAGATCATCAATGCATTCGTTACTGTGGGCGATAGTATGGAAACCACAAACTTGAATTTTGCAAAAAAAATTGAAAATACCTATACAACATTTGAAAATGCTTATACCATGAATCCTGACAAAGTTGCAGCGCAATGGGACAAAGCAAAGCAAATTCGCGATTTGGCTGACCAAATGACAGATTATATTGATAATTTGAAATATGAACTGGTAGCAGAAGTTGATGGTATTACAGTTGAAGAAGCAAAAAAAATATTAGAAACAGAAGGAACAGAAGGAATTAATAAGAAAGATGATTATACGGTGCCTTCTGAATTTTTTATGGGACAAAATGATGCTGGAGGTTCGGGAAGGTCTTTTGAGTTAAAGAAAAAATTGGAGTCTTATAAAAAAGAATTGCTGTCATTAGCAGGGGATGAAAAAGGTGAAAGACTGAAAATAGGCTTGGATTTTAAAGGTCCTTATACAGATGCAAATGGAGAAGAAGTTTCATGGGAAACAAAGAATTTTTATCATACAATTACCGTTGCCGATGTAGTGGTATTGAATAAATTCAAATCGGAAGTATTGAATGCGGAATTTGATGCTATAAATTATTTATATTCTTCTATCAGTGCTGATGACTTTAAATTTGACAAAGTTACAGCGCGGGTTATCCCAAAATCTACGTATGTGTTGCAAGGTGGCACTTTTGAGGCAGAAGTTTTTGTTGCAGCTTACGATTCAAAATCGAAATTAGAAGCAGAAATAGGCGGACAAAGAATTGTAGGTGATACAGGTATGGTGAAAATTCACCGTGGTGCAGGTGGCTTGGGAAAACAAGTTATTTCAGGGAAAATTTTCGTTAGAAAAGAAACAGGGGTAACCGAATATCCTTTTACTCAAGAATATTATGTGGCCCCTCCTGCAGCAGTAGTTTCTTTAACACAAATGAATGTATTTTATGTAGGTGTTGACAATCCAATCACTGTGGGTGTTGAAGGTGCTACCCCCGGTTCCATAGATCCTGTTATGACGGGAGGAACCATTGCAAAAGCATCGGGAAATTCCTATACAGTTCGTGTGTCACAGCCGGGAAAAGCAAAAATAGATGTTTATGCGTCTTTGTCTGGAAAACGTCAGTTGATGGGATCTTATGAATACCGTTGTAAAAGAATTCCAGGCGCTCGTGCAGTGATAGGAAATGTGGAAGGGAACGGCTCTATTTCAGTGGATATGTTAGCTGCATCAGACAGAGTCATGGCTAAAATTCCTGATTTTGAGTTTCCTGTTCGTTTGAATATTCGTTCATTTGAAGTGAGATCGACAACACCTGATGGAAAAGCTATCCGTATAGCAAATCCAAGTGGAGGTAATTTTACACCGGAAATGAAAGATGCATTCCGTAAATTTAGAAGAGGACAAAGAGTCTTGATTGACGATATTGTTGTTGGAAAACCAGATGGTTCAACAGAAACATTAACTATGTCATTGCGAATTTTGTAATTTTATAATTCCTTAAAAAGGAGGAAAAAACATGAAAAAAATATTTGCCTGTGCATTATTGAGTAGTTTTACCTTTGCAAGTTTTTTTGCAAATGCACAAACAGAAATAACAGCAGATACCAAAGCTGCAAGTTTTTATGAGAGAACCCATTCTCAAAATAGAGCGCCTGTGGAATTTCCAAGTGTAAGGGAAGCAGATGTTCTCAATGCAAAATATGTTTGGAGAAGAATAAACTTTAGTGAAAAGTTTAATCAATTTTTCTACTATCCTATCACAGTGCAAGGTGCAGCAAATCAAGGTTTGGAAAATTTGGCAACCATTATCTGGAATGGAATAATGGATGGCAAAATCACTGCATATACCAATGATGATTTTACTACAGAAATTGTTCCGGAAGCTTTGAAAGCACGTTTTGAAAAAGCAAGAACAGACAGTGTTTGGGTGGATAATGAAGATGGATTTCAAGAATTGAAGATAATTCCTATTCAAGAAAAATTTAATCCTGCTGATGTTACTCAGTTAGACATAATAGAATGTTGGTTTTTAGATAAACAAAGATCTGTTCAAGATGTAAGAATCTTAGGAATGGCTTTAAGTAAAGAAGATTATAAAATTGATCCGGAAAGTGGGGAGAAAATGTCTTTCGGTACAATGGAAGTTTGTTGGATAAAATATGCAAATGACCCTGCTGTCCGCCAGTTATTGGTAAATAAAGAGGTTTACAATCCCCGTAATGATGCCGATAGAAGAACTTTTGACGATATTTTTGTACAACGTTATTTCAGCAGCTATATTACAAAAGAATCAAATGTTTCACAAAGAGCAATTGCTGCATATTTGACCGGAATTGACGGCCTTTTGGAATCAGAAAAAATTAAGGCAGACCTGATGAATCAAGAAATTGATATGTGGGAATACTAAAATGAAAAGAAGATAGTTTCTACGAGGTGGGTTGTTGTTCTACAGCTCACCTCGTTTCATTCAAAGGCCTTTGGAAATATAATTTATTCGATATGAAAAGAAATTTTAAATACGTTTTTGCAGCATTTTTGATTTTGACAGTCTGTTTTTCATGTAAAAATAAGACAGGAAATACAACGCAGGAAAAGGAAACAAAAAAAGAGTGCAAATATCCTGCTTTTAACGGAGATTCGGCATATAATTTTGTAAAACAACAGTGCGATTTTGGCGCTCGTGTGCCGGGTTCTGCAACACATGCAAAATGTGCTGTTTTTTTGAAAGAAACACTACAAAAATATTGTGATACAGTATTTGTACAAGATTTTAGTGCAACACTTTATAACGGAAAAACTGAAAAAGGCCAAAATATTATTGGAAGTTTCGGTTTGGATAAAACACAGAGAATTGTATTGGCTGCCCATTGGGATTCCCGTATGTTTGCGGACCAAGATCCAATTTCTGAAAACAGGAAAAAACCGGTAATGGGTGCAAATGATGGCGCCAGTGGAGTCGGAGTTTTATTGGAATTGGCTCGTTTGATGCAAAGCCAGCACCCGGAAGTAGGCGTTGATATTATTTTCTTTGATTTGGAAGATCAGGGTGCGCCGGAAGATGAAAAAAGTGTATTGCCTTCAGCCGAAGATTGGTGTTTAGGTTCGCAATATTGGGCTAAGAACAAACATATTCCTTTTTATCAGGCAAATTGCGGGATTTTATTGGATATGGTAGGTTATCATGAAGCTCGCTTCTTGAAGGAGGGATTTTCCATGCAATTTGCACCGGGAGTTACCAATAAATTGTGGGACATAGCTGCCCGTTTAGGCTATGGAGATATTTTTGTAAATCAGGTGTCGGATCCTATTATTGATGACCATCTATTTGTCAATCGGGATGGAAATATTCCAATGGTTGATATTGTTCAAAAAAGTCCAACAGAAAGTTTTTTTAAACATTGGCATACGATTCACGATGATATGAGTGTTATTAATAAAAATGTGTTGGAAAAAGTGGGGCATACTTTGATGGAATTTATTTATTGCGAATAATCCAAATCCTTTGGAAAAAGGAAATTACATGAAAAAAACAAGGAAATATATCAGGTTTGTATTATTGATGCTTTTTGCAGGAATGATTTCATTTTCCTGTTCAAAAGAGGATGAGGCGCCTATGGGTGCTGTAAATCTGAATATTGATTTGCAAAATGTCAATAATATTCCTTTGAAAACAATCAACGGATATTTGTACTTTTATGCCGATGGTTACTATAATGCGGGCTATCAAGGTGTGATTGTTTACCGGTATTCCGAGGATATATTTTTGGCCTACGAATTGGCTTGCCCGAAAGACCATGACCAAGCTGTTGAAGTGGACAAAAGCGGTTTGATTTTGGTTTGTCCTAAATGCCATTCCAAATTTATTTTTACAGATGGCTCTGTTTTTGAGGGGCCTGCTCGTGTCGGTTTACGAAGCTATTCGGCAGATTACGATGGCGCCCGTTGGGTATATGTTAGAAATTAAAAATGATTGCATGGAATTAAGCCCTACATTGATTGTTGTTCTTGTTGTTTCCGGAATTTTGGTAGGTTTTATCAATGCCATATCGGCGGGGGCTACAGCAATAACCATTGCCTTGTATTTGTTTTTGGGTTTTCCGCCAACAGTAGCCAACGCCACCAACCGAATTTCGGTTATGATTCAATGTGTTAGCGCTTCGTTGAGTTACCGTGCGCAAAAAGTTCTGGATACCAAGAGGGCTTTGATTTTAGCTTTGCCAACCATGGCCGGTGCCTTTTTGGGTGCGTTGTTAGCCGCAAGATTAGATGGCGTTATTTTTGAAAGAGCCTTTGGGCTTGTACTGCTGTTGATGCTGGCTTTCATTTTTTATGACCCTAAGAAATTAAAACACGGAAATGAATCTCTTTTGGAACGCGGGCATCATTGGAAGCAATTTGTGGTATTCTTTCTGATAGGAATCTATGGCGGATTTGTTCAAGTAGGGACAGGTTTTTTCTTTATTATGGCCGGCGTATTGATGGTAGGCTGCAATATTATTCAGTCCAATGCAATAAAATCGCTTATTATGTTGTTATATAGTGCGGTTTGCGTTGCCGTTTTTTGGAACGATGGCCTCATTCGTTGGGATTTTGGATTGATACATGGTTGTGGCGCTTTTATTGGTGGAATTTTGGGTTCACGAATGGCCGTAAAAAAAGGAGTAAATTTTATTCGTTGGATTACCGTGGGAGTTATTGTCATAACAGCTCTTCAGCTTTTTGGCATTTTAGACTTTAAAATGATTTTTTCAAATATTTTATAAGTTTTCGGCGGAAAAATTAGAATTTATAGAGATACTTTTTTTGAGAAATCTTATCTTTGCAAATTGAAATTAATACTTCCAAAAAACTATGGAAGCGTGTTTATAAACTTAATAATTTTTAGTATTTATGAGACCAATAATTTTATCTTTTCTTTTGATGTTTGCAGTTGCAGTTCCTACTTTTGCACAAAAACCTGTAAACGATCGCGATCTTCCTCAAAATATTTTAACCGATTTCAAATCGCGCGAACCCAATGCTGAAAATCCAAAATGGACACAATTGGATTCTACTACCTATGAAGTGAATTTTGTGGCAAATGGCGGCAAAAAATCTATCCGTTTTACAAAAACAACTTCTGAAACCCGTTGGGATGTAGATTTGAAATGGATACCTGCAAAAATTAAAGCGTATGCAGATTCAGCGTATGCCAAAGGAAAAGCAGAATCGCTTTGTATTTTGGATTTCCAAGGAAACAAAAGCTATGAATTGGTTTTGAAACAAAAGAAGCACCAATATTTGTTGAAATTTGGAATTGACGGGCAATTTATCGAAGCTACAGAAATTAAGAAAAAGAAATAAACTTCTTTTGCGGCAATAGCTCAGTTGGTAGAGCGTTGGCTTCCCAAGCCAAAGGTCGCGGGTTCGACCCCCGTTTGCCGCTCAATCATTGAAAAGCAATAAAGTCACCGAACGACAAAATAAAGACAGAGCCTACAAAATCAATTGGTTGTAGGCTTTTTTGTTTTAGGTCCCCACCACAAGAGAGTCATAAAAAAGTCAAAAAAAGCCATTATTTTGTTTCTAAACTATGCATCGAAAACGCAAGAATGGATAAATGGCGTAACCATCTGATTCATCGTCGATAACTTCACTTCTTTTCTCTCCGCTGCAAGCAGTATAATAGCAGAATATTGTGTATTTGGGAAGACTTTCCGTTACGAATACGTTACCTGTTTTTGTATTACAGCAAGCATTCAAACAACGGAGTGAGCTGTTGTTTATCAATTGTCGATCGCGATAAAATTTTTGAACAAACTATATGAAAGAGCAGATTTCTCATAATTATCCAGTTAAATTTCCTATATTTGCTTTCGATAACGAAATCGAAAGAATATGAACCGCATAAAAGAAGTTTTGCAGGAAAAAGGAATTAAGCAAACATGGCTTGCCGAAAAACTCGGCAAAAGTTTTAAGATTGTGAATAGTTACGCATGCAATCGCATCCAACCCCCTTTGGAAACCTTATATCAGATTGCGGAGATATTACAGGTGAGTGTAAAAGAGTTGTTGGTTGATAATAAACAGAAATAATGGCAAAAAAAGAGGTAAAAGAAAAAAGCATTGAAGTGTCGCTCTGGGACGCGGCAAATAAACTAAGAGGAAGCGTAGAGCCTGCCGAATACAAGCATGTGGTACTGGGTTTGATATTCCTCAAATTTTCCGGAGATAAATTTGAAGAACATCGAGCCAAACTTATAGCGGAGGGCAAGGGAAAATACATCGAAATGCCGGAGTTCTACAACATGAGCAATGTTTTTTTCTTGGACGAAATATCGCGATGGAGCTATATTGTACAAAAATCCAAACAAAACGATATCGCGCTGATTATCGATACCGCTTTGCATACCATCGAGAAAAACAACAAAGCCTTAAAAGGCGCTTTGCCCGATAACTATTTTTCGCGATTGGGATTGGATGGTGCCAAATTAGCTTCTTTAATTGACGCCATCAATGATATAAACACCCTCAAAGATAAACAGCAGGATGTGGTGGGGCGTGTGTACGAATATTTCCTTTCCAAATTCGCATTGGCTGAAGGCAAGGGCAAAGGAGAATTTTATACGCCGAAAAGCATTGTAAACCTTATTGCCGAGATGATAGAGCCGTATAAAGGAATCATTTACGACCCTGCTTGCGGTTCGGGTGGCATGTTTGTGCAATCGGTCAAATTTATCGAAAGTCATCACGGAAACAAAAAAGAAGTTTCCATTTACGGACAGGAATATACCAACACTACTTACAAGTTGGCAAAGATGAACCTTGCCATTCGCGGTATTTCTGCCAACTTGGGCGAAAAAGCAGCCAACACCTTTGCAGACGACCAGCACAAAGACCTGAAAGCCGATTACATTATGGCCAATCCGCCCTTTAACCAAAAGGATTGGCGGGCAGAAAACGAACTGACCGACGATCCGCGTTGGCGTGGCTACGATGTGCCACCCAAAAGCAATGCCAACTACGGCTGGATTCTCAATATGGTGAGTAAACTTTCGGATAACGGTGTAGCCGGCTTTATCTTGGCGAATGGAGCTTTGAGCGGTGGCGGAGACGAATACAAAATACGCCGAAAACTGATTGAAAATAATTTGGTGGAGGCAATCTTAGTGTTGCCGCAAGATATGTTTTATACCACCAATATCAGCGTAACGCTTTGGATCTTAAATAAAAATAAAAGATCGCGAGTGGTAACTGTAAACGACGAAAACCGTCGGTACCGCGAACGGGAAAAAGAAATCCTGTTCATGGATTTACGCCAGATGGGCGAGCCTCTTGAAAAGAAATTCACTCAGTTTTCGGAATCCGACATTGCTAAAGTTACCGCAACCTATCATACTTGGCAATGTCAAGCAATAGAGAATATTCCTGAATTTTGTTATGCTGCTTCGTTCGATGAAATTGCGGCCAAAGACTTTTCGTTGGTTCCAAGCAAATACATTGAATTTGTAAACCGCGATGAGAATATCGACTTCGATGAAAAAATGCGTATTTTGCAAAACCAAATGAAAGATTTGTTGAAAGCTGAAGAGCAATCGAAACAGGAATTGTTGAACGTATTTGAAGAACTGGGGTATAAAATTGAAAATAATTAAATTTCACAATGAGCGAAATCGCAAAAAACTATATATCTGAAATTAAGCAGATTTTGGCACAGGCACGGCAAAATGCGTACGCTGCCGTCAATTTTGCTATGGTAGAAGCCTATTGGCAAATAGGAAGGCGTATTGTGGAAGAAGAACAACATGGGAAAGCCCGTGCCGATTATGGAGAGCAATTGATTAAAGAAGTGTCGAAAGAACTGACAACCGAATTCGGTAAAGGATTTGGCGAGCGTAATTTGCGAGATTTCAGACAATTCTATCTAACTTTTCAAGACGATTCAATTTGGCACACACTGCGTGCCAAATTGAGTTGGTCGCATATTCGGTTGATTATGAGAGTTAGCAACGAAGAAGCGCGAACTTATTACCTTAGAGAAGCATCTGAAAACAGCTGGTCGGTACGCACGCTCGACCGCAACATTTCTACCCTCTACTATCAACACTTATTATCGTCGCAACAAAAAGAACCTGTAATCAATGAAATGCAAGAGAAGACGAAGGGATTTCAGCATGATAAGCTGGAATTTATAAAAAATCCTTCGGTTTTGGAATTTTTGGGATTACCAGTGAATGCCGGATACACCGAAGGCGAATTGGAACAAGCTATTATCAATCAAATGCAGAAGTTTTTGCTCGAATTGGGCAAGGGATTTGCCTTTGTAGCACGGCAGCAGTTGATACGCACCGAAACACAGGATTTTTACATCGACTTGGTATTCTACAATTACAAACTCAAATGCTTTGTTATCGTTGAGCTAAAAACACATAAAATAACGCATCAGGATATCGGGCAGTTAGACATGTATGTACGGATGTACGACGATTTACAAAGGGGTAAAGGCGATAATCCCACCATTGGCATTTTGCTTTGTACCGAAACCGACAAAACCATTGCACGGTATTCGGTGCTAAGCGAAAACCAACAACTTTTTGCTACCAAATATATGCCCTATTTGCCTACGGAAGAAGAATTGCAGGCTGAAATTGAGCGCGAGAAACAATTGTTAAAATTACAGAAGGCGAATGAAGAACTATAAACGTATAGGGGATTACATCCGTTTGGTGGACGAACGCAATGTTGGGTTGAACGTTTTTAAAGAGTTGGGCTATAAAATTGATTTACAATGAAAGATCAACAATTAGAATTATTTGACTTTAGCGAAGAATATCCTATTTTCTCATTGATTGATAGTGAATTCCTTTCGAATGAGTACCACGAAATAGAATATAAATCGGCTTTAGGTGGTTTTCCCAATGAATTTTGGAAAACTTATTCTGCTTTTGCCAACACCAATACCGGAATCATTGTTTTAGGTATCGCTGAAAAAAAAGAAAATTTTCAAATTGAAGGTCTGACGGACGAACAGATAGAAAAATACAAAAAACATTTTTGGAACAATTGTAATAATCCCAACACCGTTAGTCGAAATTTGCTTACCAATAGCGATGTTAAAGTTATTGACATTAAAGATAAAAAGGTATTAGCATTCCGGATTCCTTTTGCAAGCAGAACAGAAAGACCGGTTTTCCTCACACGAAATCCTTTCGGCAATACCTACAAGCGAAATCACGAAGGTGATTTTAGATGTACAGACGAAGAAGTGAAAAGGATGCTAGCCGACTCAAGCGCGGAATTGAAAAGAGACAGCCTTATTTTGGAGCATTATACGCTTTCCGATTTAGACCCAACCAGCATGGAACAATTTCGCCGGTTATTTATCTCTTCCCGGCCGGGACATCCCTGGCATGTGTTAGCCGATTTGGAGTTGTTGAAAAAAATAGGCGCTTACAGGATTGATCGGAAAACGAGGGTCGAAGGAATTACTGTAGCCGGCCTTTTGATGTTTGGAAAAGACAGCAGTATCAGGGAGCAGGAAGCCCTACCTAACTATTTTCCCGATTTCAGGGAATGCCTTTCTACCGACCAACAAATCCGATGGACCGACCGCATATATCCCGACGGCAGTTGGGAATGCAATTTATTGCAATTTTATTTGAAAGTCTGGCCGAAATTATCATCCACACTTCCCAAACCCTTTGTTTTGAATAAAGATGAAAGAGTGGACGAAACACCCACGCATATTGCTCTTCGTGAAGCCTTTGTAAATGCGTTGGTGCATACCGATTATTCTTTAAGCGGAAACATCGTTGTTGAACTGAATGCCGAAGAGTTTGTGTTTTCCAACCCAGGCACATTATTGGTTTCTTTACAACAATATTACGCAGGAGGCATCAGCGAATGTCGGAATCCCTCTTTACAACAAATGTTTATGTTAATTGGCAGGGCAGAAAAAGCCGGTAGTGGGGTCGATAAAATCATGTCGGGCTGGGAAGAGTCTCATTGGAGAAAACCTTTCTTGCAACTCGAATCACAACCCGACAGGGTGAAGCTGACCATGCCGATGTTCAGCGTTATACCCGACGAGACCCTCAATGAGTTAAATTCGATTTTTGAAGATGTTAGCTCGCTTTCTGCCGACGAACTTACTGTTTTGTCGTTCTGTATGATAGAAGGCTCTATATCAAATCACCGAATGCAGTATGTGATCAATATGCATAGTGTGGATATTACCACTATGTTGAAGAAACTGTGCGATGCCGGTTTTTTGGAATCCGACAATAATGGGCGATGGACGATTTATAAAATCAAACAAAAGGTTGACACCTCAAACACAAAGGTTGCAACCTCAAAGGGAAAGGTTGACACCTCAAACACAAAGGTTCTAACAACAATTCAAGACGGTGAAAATAAGCCTATTGCAAATAAGAAAAAGAATGCAAAGATTGCAATCTCAAAGGGAAAGGTTGACACCTCAGACACAAAGGTTGACACCTCAAAGGGAAAGGTTGACACCTCAAAAACACATTTAAATAGAAAAGAGTTAGAAGAGCAGATTATGCAGGTTTGCAAAAGCAATTATGTAAAAATGGAAGAAGTAGCCCATACAATAGGCAAGTCTGTTGATTATCTAAAAAATAAGATATTCCCTCAAATGATAAAAGAAGGCAAATTAGAAAAACGCTTCCCTTTCACCCACAACCATCCCGAACAGGGATACAAAACAGCGGAAAAGTATGCAAAAGAACTATAAACGAATAGGGGATTACATCCACGAAATCAAGGTTCGCAATGTGGACGATGAAAAATTATCATTGTTGGGAATCAATATTGATAAGTTTTTCATGCCGTCGGTTGCCAATATTGTAGGAACGGATTTAAGTGTTTATAAAATTGTTGGCAAAAACCAATTTGCGTGTAATCGAATGCACGTGGGGCGCGATAAAAGATTACCTGTTGCAATGTCTAAAAGTGATGATAAGTTTATGGTTTCGCCGGCTTACGACGTTTTTGAAATCTCGGATACCAACATATTATTGCCCGAATACCTGATGATGTGGTTTTCGCGAAAAGAATTTGACCGCAACACTTGGTTTTATACCGATGCAGACGTGCGCGGCGGTTTAAGTTGGCAATCGTTTTGCGACATGCGCTTGCCTGTTCCCTCTATCGAAAAGCAGCGCGAAATAGTAGCTGAATACCATGTCATACAAAACCGCATAAACCTGAACAACCAACTCATACAAACCCTCGAAGCCACAGCCCAAACTATTTACAAGCAATGGTTTGTGGATTTTGAATTTCCTGATGCTGAAAAATGTCAATTAAAAAATTACATTGAATTAAATCCTACTTTAAATTTAAGAAAAGGAAAAGTTTCAACCTATGTTGAGATGAGTGATTTAGCAACTGATTCAATGGGAATTACAAACGCCGTAAAGAGAATATTTAATGGGGGTTCAAAATTTCAAAATAATGATACACTTTTGGCTCGAATTACGCCTTGCTTAGAAAATGGAAAAACTGCATTTGTTGAAATCTTAGACAATAAGGAAGTTGCAGCTGGTTCTACCGAATTTATTGTGATGAGGGCAAAAGAAAAAATAAGTCCTTACTGGGTTTATTGCCTTGCACGAGATGAAAATTTTAGAACTTATGCCATCAGTAGTATGGTTGGCTCATCCGGGCGACAGCGAGTGCATGAAAAATATCTTTATGAATATTACTTGCCTATAATTGAGCAAAATAAAATGGATGATTTTCATATAAAAATAGAACCAACTTTTAAAATGGCAAGTTTAAAAAGAATAGAAAATCAAAAATTAGAAACAACACAAGAATTGTTGTTATCAAAAATGGCGACACTAAAAAGTTAAAAATTAGACATATGAAGATTAAAGACATTTCCGTAAAAAACTTTAGGCTTTTAGAAGACATAAGGTTAAATATTGAGGAAGACATAACTCTCATTGTAGGTAAAAACAACACGGGAAAGACTTCTCTTTTTGAAGTCGTAAATATATTTTTTAGTGAGAAAAACAACTTTAGTTTTCACGACTTCTCACAAGCAACATATGCTCAATTTTTGAAATGTCTCGAAATTTTTGAAATATTTCAAAAAGAAGCAGACGAAGAGAAAAAAGATGAGTTAGAGGTTTCTTTAATTTTGTCAATGCCAAAAATTCAGCTTGAAATCCAAATTGAATATGACAAAGCGAAAGACAGTTTAATTAATCTTTCAGAATTCATCAGCGACCTTGATGATGCAAAAAAAACTGCAACAATAAGACTGACATACCAATCAAAAGATAGTGTTAGACTATTCAACTCATTTGTTATCCGAAAAGAAAAAGAACAAGTGTTAATTGAGTGGTTAAACGAAAATATCACATCATACTATGACATCAAATGCTATGGTGGCGATAATTTGATTGAGGAAAACTTCAAACGAAAACTTTTTTCTGTTTTGTGTTTTGAAACGATTCAAGCATCAAGAAAATTAGATGACACAAAATCTGATAAAAACAAAACATTAGCAGTTGGGTTTTCCGACTACTACAGAGAAACAAATAAAGATAATAATAGCGATGTTGAGAATTTACAAGAACAACTAAAAATAACTTCTGGAATTCTTAATGAGAAATATGAAAACATTCTTAAAGAGCTACTTGAAAAGCTTAAGTTATTTGGAGTTGAGCCTCATTTGACAATTCCTGAAATTATTCTTCAAGCTGGGTTTGACCCAGAAAATATTCTTAAAAATAATATAAAATATTTCTATAAACAAGACGATATTACTTTACCTGAAAACTTTAATGGTTTAGGATATAGCAACTTGATTTATCTTGTTCTTAAAGTGGCGAGTTTTATTGAAAAATTCAAAAAAGCTGCACCTATAAGCAAATCCGAAACCCTTACAATCTTAATTGAAGAGCCCGAAGCGCATTTACATCCTCAAATGCAACAAGTATTCATTTCTCAAATAAAAAGAACAATAAAAGAGACAAAAGATAAAGAAGGACTTTCTGTTCAGGTTGTTATTAGCACCCATTCTTCCCATATTGTTACTGAAGCAGGGATAGATGTTGAAAGAAGCTTTGAGAGAATTAGATACTTCTCAAAACAATACATTAAAACAGAAAAACGATATAAAGTAGAAGTAAAGGATTTTAACGATTTTAAGCATAAAGAGAGTGACTCTGAAACATTCCGCTTCCTAAAGCAGTATATGAGCCTTCACAGGTGTGATGTATTTTTTGCAGACAAAGTAATTCTTGTAGAAGGAACTACCGAAAGAATTTTACTTCCACTAATGATTAACAAAGTCGCAGAAAGTTTGAATAATGAATATGTCTCAATTATTGAAGTTGGAGGAGCATACACGGTAAAATTTAAAGAACTTTTGAAATTTATTAATGCTAAAAGTTTAGTTATTACTGATATTGACTCTATAAATCCTGCAGACAATCGCAAAGCTTGTCCAACAGATACCGCAAATGCGGAAACGTCAAATTCGACATTGCTAAATTGGCTGCCTCAAAAGAAACTAATTAGTGACCTTATAAACTGTCCTGAAAAAGACAAATTTGATTCGGACTTCATTCAAGTTGCATATCAAATCAAGGAGAATGGCTCAGATTATGTAGCAAGAAGCCTTGAAGAAGCCATCATAAATAGAAATAAGGTGTTTTTGAAGTCTACATATAATTTAGCAGGTTCAAATAAGCATGTTAAAGATTCATTTTCCCTTCTAAAAGAAGAAGACCTTGATAAAAGTCCTTACGAATTAGCACCAGCATCGAATAAAAAAACTGATTTCACATTCGATTTAATGGTTTTCAATGAAAGCGAGGCAAAACTAAAATGGGATGTGCCAAAATATATTGAAGGAGGACTGA
The DNA here is from genome assembly GCA_031552355.1 of Bacteroidales bacterium. GTDB lineage: Bacteria > Bacteroidota > Bacteroidia > Bacteroidales > P3 > JAVBMO01. The sequence goes on from JAVBMO010000090.1 coordinate 20,192, forward strand.
TGTGGTTAGCAAAAAACGAAAACTTAGAATAGTATGACAGCCTTTGAGCAAATTTCACAATACATAGAAGAACGCAAGAGCTTTGTCTTAGAAGCTGGTGCTGGTTCAGGTAAAACATATGCGCTAATACAAACATTAAATTATCTTATTCAAAATAAGGGAGATGATTTGAAAAAATCAAATCAGAAAATTGTTTGCATCACATATACCAATGTGGCTAAAAATGAGATTAATGACAGAATTGAGAACAATGAATTAGTTCTTGTATCAACTATTCACGAGTTTTTGTGGAGTTCAATAAAGCAATTTCAAAAACAACTAAAAACAGAACTTTGTAAACTTAATGAAATATACTTAGAAAAAGACAAGGCTAAAGGAACGGCTGATTCAAGATATATTGAAAAGCTGTCTGATAGAATTAGTAATGTAAATAAAATAGAATATAACGATACTTCATTTAATGACTTTGAGAACGGATTAATTCAACACGATGATGTAATTGAAATAGCGAAATTGATGTATGAAGGCTATCCGCTTTTAACAAATATCGTTTCTGCAAAATATCCTTATATTTTTGTTGATGAGTACCAAGACACCGCAGAAGAAACTGTCTATTGTTTAATTGATTGTCTATTGAAGCGAAATAGCAAAAAAATAGTAATTGGTTTTTACGGTGATTCTCATCAAAAAATTTACGATTACGGCATAGGAGATTTAGAAAAATATTATACGGAAAAAGGCGGACTAATAGAATTGGTAAAGAAAGAAGAAAACTATCGTTCTTCTCTATCTGTAGTAAGTTTATTAAACAACTTTAGAAAGAATATTCAACAAAGACCACAGAAAGCAATTCAAGGTAGTGCAAAATTCATTTATTGGGCAAATCACCCAGAAAAACCTAAAAAGGATATTAAAAAATTTAATGCAGAAAATGCAATTGCCAAAAACCAGTTTTACGATAATGTTGTAAAAAAAATAACTGAATCAAGTTGGAAATTTGAAGGAGATTCAAATGCTAAAATTTTAGTTCTTGCAAATAGTCGTGTAGCACAAAGAGCGGGTTTTGGAAATCTGTATTCTGTTTTTTCCACAAGATTTGGACAGAGCACAAAAGAAAGACTACTTGACAGAAATCATCCGTTGGTTACTTTTTTTGTTGGAACTATTGATAAAAAAACATCTCAAGAAAGAAGAATTGGTCTAGAACATTTGATTAACTTTTGGAGTAAAAAAAATCAAAATGATGTTATTAGGTTTATCAGAAAAAACGGAACAATTCTAAGTGTGGAATTTAGACATAGTCATAAAAAACAAATTGCCGAATTTCTTGACAACATTTCAGCAAATAGAGAAGGATTGAAAATAAAAGAAGTGTATGAATTTGCATCAAGCAATGGGCTTGTATTCAATAAGAGGCTTAATGAGTTCAAGGAAAGATTATTTATTGACCCCAAATATTTAACAGAGGAAGCAAAAGAAAGACAAAGTAAAGACAAAACCTTGTTTGATGCTTTTATGGATTTATCTTATGTTGAACTTCTGTGTTTTTGGAGACACATACAAAATAACACAGTTTTTTCAACTAAGCATGGAACAAAAGGTGAAGAATTTGCAAATGTGCTTAGTGTGATTGACGATACCGAATGGGCTCAAGAATATAACTTCAAGAATTTCTTCAATGACACCGAAGATAAACCTGAACGAAAATTGAGGACAAGAAATTTATTTTATGTTGAATGTTCTAGAGCCATTGAAAACTTAATTGTGTTATGCTTATCAGATCTTGATACTTCTGCAATCAAAAATATTGAGACTTGGTTTGGGAGTGAAAACGTTTTTGGGAGGTGTTATAAAAAGTATGCTGCTATAAATAAGTGACACTCAGGAAAAATAAGAGTATTTTTGTAAAATGCAAATCACAATCATACTCTACTGTCCTCAGTGCCACAGTGCAAATGTAAAGAAAAACGGGAAGAAAACC
>JAVBMO010000031.1:0-6788 GCA_031552355.1 Bacteroidales bacterium
CAGGCTGCTCGTTTCCGAATCAAAAACAGAAAAAGCGTTTTTGCTTTCCGTAGGGAAAGCCTTTATATTTGAGGATAACAGTAATAAAATCATGTTTAGACATATACTTCTAAACAAGTGCGTCAAGACGTACTTCATAGATATGTTGGTTAGTTTAGCTCGGATTTTCAGTTGAAATCCGGTTTAGAATACATTATACAAAAGTGTAACAAAGTGTAATATTCGCCTTTCAATGCAAATTTACAAAAAATATGAGAAAATAAAACCCTATCTTAACAATCGATGATTATACACATAAAACCTTGTACTTTTTTACAACAAATAAAATACTAAAATTGTTTAAAAATTATCAAAATCCTGCATCATCTTACAAATAATCTTCAAAAAAAATGCTCCTATTCAAAACAGGCATAATCACTCTTTAATCAGCACAAATAAGAAATTCAAAACACAAAATCAATTTTTTAACTGACTATTTTTTCTTACTTTTGTGATACTTATTAAAATTTCATTCATCTTCTTTTTAGGCATGGAAGACAGAAAAATAATCCATATAGACATGGATGCTTTTTTTGCATCAGTCGAACAACGCGATTTTCCTGAATTACGTGGAAAACCTGTTGTTGTCGGACGCCCTGTTGCCCGTGGAGTAATTGCAGCTGCCAGCTATGAAGCCCGAAAATATGGTGTTTTTTCGGCCATGCCATCCATGAGGGCTTTACAAAAATGCCCGAATCTTATTTTTCAACCCCATCGTTTCGAAGTCTATAAAAAAGTATCTAATCAAATTCACCAGATTTTCCATGAATACACTGATTTGGTGGAACCTCTTTCTTTAGACGAAGCCTTTTTGGATGTAACCCACAATAAAAAAGGCATTTCTTCGGCCACACAGATAGCCAAAGAGATTAAGGAAAAAATCAAACAAGAAACCCAACTAACAGCCTCTGCAGGTGTTTCTTATAATAAGTTTTTGGCAAAAATAGCTTCTGATTACAAAAAACCTGATGGTTTGTTTGTGATAAAACCTTCACAAGCCAAATTCTTCTTGGATGAATTGGATTTGGGTAAATTTTTCGGCATTGGAAAAGTAACGGCAACAAAATTAAAAGAAAAAGGATTGCTGAAAGGGAAAGACCTTGCCAAATTATCTTTAAAAGAATTAGGACAGTTTTTTGGTAAAAACGGCCTCTTTTTTTACAATATTGTTCGTGGGATAGACCTTCGGCCTGTGGTTTCGGAACGAATACGAAAATCTGTAAGCGTGGAAAACACTTATGAAATCGACTTAAAAACAAAATTTGCTGTTATTACAGAACTATATCGCTTAGAAAAACGCTTGATGAGCGATATAGAACGTTTGGATGTAAAAGGCCGTACTGTTACATTGAAGATACGGTTTAACAATTTCAAAACGCTTACCCGAAGCAAAACTCTTTCTGTTCCTACAAATTCGTATGAAGACATACAAAAAGCGTCGAGGGCGCTACTCAAGGAAATAGAGTTGGGCGAACAAGGTATCCGCCTCATTGGTATTGGCATTTCCAATCTTTTTGATAATCATCAGACAGAAAACTTACAATTAGAAATGGATTTTTAATATTTGATTGTTCAAACATTTCAAATACTTTCCGCATTGCAAACGTTTTATTCTTGAGCTCAAAAGTTTATCATCAAAAAATATTATCTTTGTTCTTTAAAACAGGATATTACAGAATATGAGTACATCAGCCAAACGTTTGATAATCTTTGCCTCTGGAAGTGGAAGCAACGCAGAACAAATTATACAATATTTCAAAGGAAACGCCCAAATTGAAATTGCAGGAATTGTTACCAACAAAAAAGAGGCTTTTGTTATTGAACGGGCAAAAAGGTTACAGATTCCTTGTCAATATTTTAGCCGTCAGGATTTCTATGAAACCGAAAACGTATTGAATTACTTGAAAGAAAAACAGATAGATTACATTATTTTGGCCGGTTTTTTATGGAAAGTTCCCGATAATATTTTGCATGCCTTTGGCGAAAAGCAAATTATCAACATCCACCCTGCCCTTTTGCCTAAGTATGGCGGAAAAGGTATGTACGGTGCACATGTTCACCATGCTGTTGTTGAAAACAAAGAAACCGAAAGCGGCATTACCATCCACTTTGTCAATGAACATTATGACGAAGGGGAAATTATCTTTCAGGCACGTTGCGCCGTTCTTCCAACCGACACTCCCGACAGCCTTGCTGATAAAATCCACACCTTGGAACACAAATTTTTTCCTAAAGTTATAGAAAATGTTGTTTTAGAATCTAAGATATAATATCTGATGAAAACCTATTCAATTGAAGAGCTTTATGCAATTTATCTTCAACATCCTGTCATTACTACCGACACAAGAAATATTCCCACAGGGTCTTTGTTTTTTGCACTGAAAGGCGAATCTTTCGACGGAAACAGTTTTGCCGGAGAGGCCATACAAAAAGGCGCTTCTTTTGCCATTATCGACAATCCGGCTTATGCCGTAAATGATCGCTGTATTATTGTGGACAACGTTTTGAAAACTTTGCAAAATTTGGCGCTTCATCATAGAAAAAATCTGCAAATTCCGGTTATAGGCGTTACAGGTACCAATGGCAAAACCACAACCAAAGAACTTACCCATGCTGTACTTTCTTCGCATTATAACTGTTTGGCAACCAAAGGAAATCTTAACAATCATATAGGCGTCCCTCTCACGCTGCTTTCCATAGGAAAAGAAGTCGAAATTGCCATTGTGGAAATGGGCGCCAATCACCCTTTCGAAATTATGGAACTTTGCCAAATAGCGCTACCAACCCATGGCATTATTACCAACATCGGCAAGGCACACCTCGAAGGATTTGGTAGCTATGAAAACATTATTAAAACCAAATCGGAACTTTATGAATCTGTGAAAATCAGCAATGGTACTTTGTTTGTAAATGCAGACAACACACTATTAATGGATTTAAGCAAAAAGACACAAAGGATTTTATATGGTTTGGAAGAATTTCATGCTGAGATACTGCCTACTGAAAATTGCCTGAATCTTAGAATTGGTGAGAAGACCTTAAACACTCAATTAATTGGGAATTACAATACTGAAAACGCTTTGGCAGCCATTTGCATCGGAAAATATTTTAAAGTCCCCGACAACAAAATCTTTGAGGCCATTCAAAACTACACACCTTCTAATAATCGCTCACAATTTACCAAAACAGAAAAAAACACACTGATTCTCGATGCCTACAATGCCAACCCGACAAGCATGAAGTTGGCTTTGGAAAATTTCGACAAACTTCCTGCCGAAAATAAAATCCTATTTTTGGGTGGCATGAAAGAATTGGGGAACGATAGCCAAACCGAACATGAAACCATTGTAAAACAAATACAAACGCTGAATTGCAAAAAAGTATTTCTTGTAGGAACTGAATTTGAATTTGCCAAAAATGCAGCTAATATTCAATGGTTTTCAAACACTCAAAATGTATTAGATTTCTTAGAAACCCATCCCATTGAAAACGCCTTGATTTTGCTGAAAGGTTCACGAAGTATCGGCATGGAAAAATTAGTTCAAAAACTTTAATTTCGCAATGGATTCAAAGAAATCATTCAAAATTCAAAATTCAAAATTCAAAATAAATGTCTTTCCCGTTATCGGGCTTATGTCAGGCACATCCTTAGATGGACTGGATATTGCATACTGTATTTTTTCAAAAGAAAATGATATTTGGCAATACAATATTGAATCGGCAACGACGATCCCCTATCCTGAAGAATGGAAACAACGCCTCAAAAACGTTGAAAACGGATCTGCTTATGATTTGGCTAAAACCGATGCCGATTACGGATTTTGGTTAGGGAAAACCGTCAAAGAATTTATAGATGCGAACCATTGCGAACCTATCCTGATTGCCTCACATGGGCATACAATTTTTCATAGGCCGGAACTGGGATTCAGCACACAAATAGGCAATGGAAATGCTATTCATGCGGCTACTGAAATTCCTACTATTTTCGATTTCCGTTCTTTGGATGTAGCATTGGGTGGACAAGGCGCGCCTTTGGTTCCCATTGGCGATCTTTTACTTTTTTCGCAATATGACTTTTGTTTGAATTTGGGCGGCATTGCCAATATTTCTTTCCAAAAAGATGAAAAACGAATTGCTTTCGATATTTCGCCTTGCAATATGGCTTTGAACCTTTTGGCTTCAGAATTGAATTTGGAATATGACCCTTCCGGTGAAAATGCTCGCAAAGGAGCCATTTGCACAACATTGTTGGAAAAATTAAATGCTTTGCCCTATTATCAAACAATTTATCCAAAATCTATTGGAAAAGAATGGTTTTTGGAACATTTTCTTCCCATACTTAAAAACAGTACAGAAACAACCGAAAACAAACTTCGCACAGTTACTGAACATATTGCTTTTCAGATTTCAGAGCAATTGACATTCAAAGAAAAAGAAAACATGATTGTTACCGGTGGCGGTGCATTTAATAGTTTTCTCTTAGAACTTTTATCCGAAAAAACCGCCATCCATATAGAGACGCCTTCCCCTTTGATTATCAACTATAAAGAAGCTTTGATTTTTGCTTTTTTGGGCGTTTTGCGCTTCTGTGGAGAAAATAATTGTATTGCCTCAGTAACAGGCTCTTCAAAATCTTGTTCCGGCGGGGTTTTAGTGGGTTAATAATCTTTTGAAAAATAAAAATATTGCAATATTTTTTAACACAAACGCAAGGAAATCTATTTTTCCTGTACTAAAAAAGAAACACAAAAAACAAATGCCATGAAACTACATTTGATTTCCATAGCAAGCATATCAGCAATCCTTCTTTCGGCTTGCTACACAAGCACAAGAACTGTTTATGCGGAAACAGCTCCCCCGCCCCAAAAAGTTGAAATTATTTATATAGAAACCATTCCTATTGCTGAACCGGCAGTTATTGTTGTAACCCGTCCCCTTCCTCCTGCTAAAAAATACGTTTGGGTGGATGGCTATTGGGCATGGGATTCCTACTACAGAAGATATGTTTGGATGGACGGTTACTGGACACTCCCCCCCTATTCTAACGCCATTTGGATTCCGGGATATTGGGAATACTATCCATCAAGGGGATATGTTTGGGTAAGTCCGGCTTGGTGCCCTAAAGGCCATAAAGTTAATTACGGAATTTACGAAAACCGCTATGACTACTACGGCCGCAAGGTATATTATGCTGAACCCAATAGAAATGACCGTCAATCGTATATTTATTCTTACGACAACCGTCCTGAATATATTAACAGAAGCTACACCAGTTCGCGTTCCGAAAACGACACTAGAGCCCGCACGAATGCTGCGCCTTCAAGAAGTTCCAACAATAATAACAATAGAGGTACTGTTGCACCTTCAAGAAGTTCTAACAGCAATAACGAAAGAGGAACTGCTGCGCCTTCAAGAAGCAACTCTACTGAAAGCAGAGAACAAGAAACTCCTTCCAGAAGCAGTACACCGGCAAATACCGAAAGGAACTCCAGTAGCCCTCAAAGAGGAAATAGTGTTGAACCTGCAAGAAGCAGCTCCAGCCCTGCAAATGCACCAAGACAAAGTTCTGAACCTACAAGAACGGCACCTTCCAGAAGTTCAAGCCCATCTTCCGAATCAAGAAGCAGGTCTTCTTCGGCTACGCCTTCTGAAAATACACCACAAAGAAGCAGTTCCCGAAGTTCATCTTCAGAAACGCCAAGCCGGTCGTCGTCTTCAAGTAGCCAACAAGGTTCGTCTTCCCGTTCATCAGGCAGATAACTCAATAACAAAACATTAGAGAAAAGCCCTCACAAAATCAAAATTTATGAGGGCTTTTCTATGATTTCTAAAATTCAAACATCCTGAATCCGTAGGTCCATTCCATATAATCGACACTACCGGCGTGAGCTTTTACAAACACACCTAAGAAATGGCGATGCGATTTATCCAAATAGCATTTTATACCGGCTCGTTCATAATAAGGTTCATAGAAATCAAAGGCACGATAAAGATAAACAGCAAATGCAACATATAAAGAAACACGTCCATAAATCACTTCAAATGAAGCTTTTGCTGCCGGAGTAAAATATTCTAATTGATTTTTTTCATGGCCTTCCGGACGCAAGCTCATAATTGAAGGATTATAACACAAATCAAACCCCAAACCATACGTAAAAAAAGGATGAAAACGTCTTTCATAAGCCAATCCCAAAGTAGAGGCAAAATAATATGCCCCATTGGTTTTTGACTCTTTTACAGCAGCTGCAAATGTTGTTACTATATTATTTTTTTTATCAACTTGTTCTAAAGGTTGTTGCACCGATTTATCTATAGATTCGAGGGGATGGAAAAGGTATCGAACACCAAAGGATTGTGTAAACATATTGACCCCTAAATTGGGTTGTTTCAAAGTGGCATTCGATGAGTGAGAAAATCCGGTAACACTGACTAATAGTAAATGTGGATTTAATTGGTAGTTAATTCCAATATTCAAACCAATATAAAAATTAAGATACGATCCTATCCATATATTGTCAGGATTTGTTAATGGGTCACCTGGATTTGTATAGCAGCTAATTCCTGTATTTAGTTGATAATCCATCGAAAATGATTTATACTTAAAGAACGGGGCTTCCATAAATCCAAACAAAGCATATTTTGAGTTTAGAACTTCGGTATCAAAAGAAAGATAACGCAAACCCAAACCATATCTCGGCAGTTTATGGAAACATTCCCAAGCTTTTTCACCTTTGGTCTGAATTCCTATC
>JAVBMO010000044.1:0-9229 GCA_031552355.1 Bacteroidales bacterium
TAAACATGCCGATTGTAAATGCTGTTTACAATATTTTATACTTAAACAAACCCGCCGATCGCGAAATTGCTTATTTGTCGGATTTGTTCAGTTAAAAACTGGTTTTTTCTTCGTTTTAATCAAGTTCGGGAAAATCGTACGCAATAAAAGTACTATTACGGTTAAAATCACAGGAATATAAGCCCCATCACAAGTCTGAATTCCTAAAAGCCAAACACCACAAGCAAATACTAAGCAAATTAAAAGGAAATAGGCCAAATATTCTTTCAGTTTTTCTTTCTTTCCAACCTGAAAAACTGTAAATAAAATATAAAAAGGATTGCACCACAAAAGATTAAAATTCCAATGTAATTCCTGATGATCCGAAAAGGAAACAAAAACCAGCAACACGCCAAGCATTCCCCAAACCAACCAAAACAAAACCCCCAACTTGGACGATTTAAACATAACAAGCAACAAAAAGAATAAGATAAAAATAACAAACGGCGATAAGAAAAACAAATCCCAATTGCCCTCTTTTTCTTGTTTTACAATTAATTTCTTGCCTGTAACCAACTTTTCTCTGTTGTTTTGCATGCCATCTAAACCTTGTTGAAGATAGGATGGCAAAAACATACTATAGAAAATTGTCGCTTCCTTATCGACAGGCGATCCCAAAATCAAATTGATTCCAAACTGTGTCCAATATTTTCCTGACAAACATTCATCAATCAACATTCGATAAGTTTTCCCTATGGCCTTTTCAAGAAAGGTGGTGTCTTGCGGAACCATTTCAAATAACAAATCCCGAACTTCCGTCGCACAGTTTTTATATAAAAACCCGTATAAATAATAGCGGTTTTCAGGTAAATACAAAAACTTTAATTTTTGTACCATTTTTTGCTTTTGTTCCTCTGTCAAATTCAGCTTTTGTTCAACTACAGAACGATTTTCCTCTCTGTAAACATTCAAAAAATCTTTGTTTTTTTGTATACCCAATTCATACAGCAATTTCCCCTGAATAAATTTCAATTGAAAAAATGGAGTATCAAAATTAAACATGCCGAAATTTTAGACCAAATCGCTCTTTTGGGTTTTATTTACCACACGAATGGCTGTATGTCCGAAAGCTGAAGAAATTTCTTTTCCTGTGGAGCAAGTATAAATGCTGATTTCCAAAGAATCGCGTTTGGCAGAGAATCCCTGAAAACTCAAAAAGAACAATACTAAAAACCCGACAATTTTATTCATTTTGTTTAGAAGCAAATTAATTGCAAAGATAACAATTCTAAGCGAACTATCGAAGAGTCGATTTATTCCGAAATTTTTATACGAAAAACCGGCAACAAGCGTTTTTCATATAAAGAAAAGTCGTACCTTTGCGCTCTGCAAAAGGGAAACTTTTGAAAGTTATCGGGGTGTAGCGCAGTTGGCTAGCGCGCCACGTTCGGGACGTGGAGGCCGGAGGTTCGAGTCCTCTCACCCCGACTTAGTTTTGCAAATTTATAAATTTCTTGGAACCCGAATTTAAAAGCATGAAACGAATTGCCTTTTTTATATGTGTTTGCGCCGGTTTGCTATTCTCTTGTCAGTCTAAAGACAAAGGGGTTACAACCGATTTAATCGACATTCCGGAAAGTGCCTCTTCGGAAAAAGTTTCTTCGGATTTACCCAAAATCTCTTTTGAAAAGGAAGTTTACGATTTTGGCCGTTTAACCCAAGGCGAAAAAGTTTCTTACAGTTTTAAATTTACCAACACCGGCAAAAAAAACTTGATAATTACCGGAGTAAAAGCCACTTGCGGGTGCACAGTTCCTACGTTTCCGCAAGGTATCATCAAATCAGGAGAATCGGAATATATCAGTGTGACTTTTGATTCTTCAGGTAAACATGGCATTCAAAATCAAGTGGTAACCATTAGTTCAAATGCGCAACCCTCTTTGACATATTTAACTGTCAGAGCGGAAGTTATTTCTTTATAAACAAAAATAAAAACAAAAAATGAATCTATTAAATGTATTGTTAATGGCACCTCAAGGCGAAGGTGGTGGAAGTGGTATTCAATCCTTAATTATGTTGGGGCTTATTGTCGTAGTTTTCTACTTCTTTATGATTCGACCTCAAATGAAACGCAGCAAAGCAGAACGCGAATTCAGAAACAGTTTGCAAAAAGGTGATCAAGTTTTGTTATTGGGCAGCATTCACGCTAAAATCGTTGAAGTTCAGGAAAGTACTTTGGTTGTTGAAATTGCCAACAACACACAAATTACTGTAGAAAAAGCGGCTGTTGTTGCTCTTCCAAGCGCCAACAACAGGAAGTAATATTCAACGGGATTTTAATCCTAAATGGAATTGTGAAAACGGTAATCGTTCACAATTTCGACAAAAAACCCGGTACAGAATCCCTATTTTGTATCGGGTTTTTTCCTAAAAAAACATTGAAATGAACCATATAAAACCCTCAAAAAGAATCAAAAGGAATCTGCGTATTTTTGCAGTATGTTTGCTTGCATCGGTCTTTTTGTGGGCTTCTTTTGTTTTGGGCGAAACCTACAAAAGTGTTTTAACCTACCCTATTCATTTCAAAACCTCTTCTTTTTCGGACAGCCGAATAGAAAGCTCTGAGAATTCTATTCAAGTGGAAATCACAGACAACGGATTTCCTGTCCTTTTTCGGAAATGGTTGTCGCGCAAGCAAGAAATTCAATTTTCGCTGAAAGAATTAAAGATAAAGCCTCACAACGGGAAAGCAGTTTTTTGGTGCGAAAATTACAAATCCGAAATTGCCCGCCAACTTCATTTGGACAAAGACAAATTCACCATACTCACCAATAGTATTGACTTGAAATGGATTCCTTTGGAACAAAAAAATGTTTCCCCACTTTTGAATGTGGAACTTCATTTCAAAAATCAGCACAAATTATACAGCAATCCGGTTATTTACCCGAAAACGATTACTTTGCACGGAAGCAAAAAATCGTTAAAAAATATCCGGTATATCGAAACAAAACCTTTTGTGTTAAGTGGTTTGAGCCATTCCTTTTGGAAGATTTTTTCCTTGAAAACTTTTCCAGAATATCCCGATGTGGTGGTTCCTTTGCCTTATATTTTGGTTTATTTTCCTGTGGAAAAATATACGGAAATATCCTTGGATGTGCCCATTACGGTACAGACAAACCGTCATGAACAAATCCGCATTTTCCCCGACAAAGCCAAAGTCGTTGCCTCTGTGGCATTGAAAGATTTTAAGTCCGTAACCCCCGATTTATTTCAGCTTACCCTTAATTTTGACGAGCATGTTTCGGGCGGAAATACATTACCTTTACATTTGACGCAATTCCCTGATTTTGTAAAGATTCAGCAAATTCAACCGGAAAACGTTCAGTATGTAATTATAAAAAAATAGGTATGGCCAAAATTGTGGGTGTAACAGGCGGAATCGGCAGCGGAAAATCTTACGCTTGCGAGGTTTTTAAAATCTTGGGCGTTCCTGTTTACCATGCCGATATTGAAGCAAAAAAATGTTATGACGATCCCATCTTTTTGGAAAAACTCAGAGATGTTTTCGGCAATTCAGTTTTTGATGATTTAGGAAAAGCCGACAAAGCTGCTATCGCTAAAATTGTTTTCAACAATCCCGATGAATTAAAAAAGCTCAATGCACTGATTCATCCTTTGGTAATAAACGATTTCCGAGAATGGGTGAAAAGACAGAACAGCCCTTACGTAATTCAGGAAAATGCTATTCTTTTTGAAGCCGGATTCCAAAAACTTTTCGACAAAATTATTTGTGTATATGCACCTCTTCCCTTGGTCATTGAACGAGTTATGATAAGAGACAACGCCAGCCGCGAGCAGGTTTTGGCTCGTATTCAAAATCAAATGGACAGCCAAGAAAAAGCTCGCCGAAGCGATTATGTCATTCAGGCGGACAACAGCCAACTTATGATTCCTCAAATTTTGGAAATTCACAAAAAAATCCTGAATGGGTTTTAAAAAATCTTCTTCTGAAAATATTTATCATTAAAAATCATGCAGCTATTCAAAAAAACGTTTTTCCCTTTTTTCTTCCTTTTTTTCTTTTCTCAACTTTCTTCTGCCCAATCATTTCCGCAAGCAAAAAAGTGGGCTGATTCGGTTTGTAAAAAAATGACTTTAAGGGAACAAGCTGCCCAATTGATGATTATACGGGTTCCATCGAAAAACACCGGAAAACCTTACAAAGAAGCCATCGAAAATATAGAAAAACAAGGTGTTGGCGGCATTTGCTTTTTTGCTGGCACAGCCAAAGACCAATTAGAAGCTACAAAAAACTACCAACGAAAGGCAAAAATTCCTTTGTGGGTTTCTATCGACGGCGAGTGGGGTTTATCTATGCGGTTGACCGATATTCCTGCTTTTCCGCGCCAAATGCTGTTAGGCGCTATTGACAACGATTCTTTGATTTACCAAATGGGATTGGAAATTGCTGAAGAATGCAAGAAAATGGGCATCCATATTAACTTTGCGCCATCGGTCGATATTAACTGCAACCCCCTGAATCCGGTAATCGGCATGAGGTCTTTGGGACAAAGCAGAGACAAGGTGGCGTACAAAGCCATGATGTATGCCAAAGGCATGCAGGATGGCGGTATTATTGCTGTGGCAAAACATTTTCCCGGACATGGCGACACCGATGTCGATTCCCACGCCGATATTCCCATCATTTCCCACACCCAAAGCTATCTCGACAGCGTGGATATGTATCCTTTTAAAATATTGTCCGATTGCGGTGTGAAAGGGATTATGATTGGGCATTTACAAATTGCGGCATATGACACAACACCCAACACACCGGCGACTCTTTCAGCTAATGTGGTGCAAAAACTTTTGCGGCAAGATGTTGGCTTCAAAGGGCTTGTTTTTACAGATGCTTTGGACATGAACGGCATCAGGAAATATTACCTTCCGGGACAAGCCGAAATAAAAGCCCTGAGAGCAGGAGTTGATGTTTTGGTTTTGCCTGAAAAAATCCCGTCCACACTCGATTCTATTTGTGCCGAAGCTAAAAAAGATTCTGCATTTCGGAACCTGATTACTTTGCGTTGCCAAGAAATTCTGATGACTAAATATAATTTAGGGTTAAACAAGCTGAATTTGAAAAATTTGCAAATTCCAAACGGCACAAACAAAGAAACCATTGCCAACCTCACAGCCGAAATCTGCGACGAAGCTATTACAATTGCCAAAAACAAACATTCGTTACTTCCGCTGAAAAACAACCGTCAAGGCGAAATCTGTTGCATCCTTTTTGACAATGACCCAATGCCCCATTTGCAAAAAACCCTGAACGAATATGCTCAAATCGATTATTTTGTTTTGCCAAAAAATTCAGGCAAAGCCATTGTGGATTCCATTTGTCGGGCAACAAGCGCCTACCATTATGTAATTATGTCGCTAAAAGGTTCTTCGAATGGTTCGGTTGCTAAAAATTACGGGGTTTCGGATTCCAATTTCCAAGCAGTTTCGGAAATACAAAAAAACGCCAAAAACAGCATCCTGATTCTTTTAGGCTCACCTTACCTTTTGCCGTATTTTAAAAATTACGAAAACCTGACTTCCATTGTTTTGGCTTATCAAAATTTGCCCGAAACACAAAAAGCTTCGGCACAAATCATTTTCGGCGGATTGCCTTCCATGGGAAAACTCCCTGTGGCAGCCGACGACACTTGTTTTTTGATGAATTCAGGATTTCAAAATCCGAAGATACGTTTGGGCTACAAAAGCCCGGCACAATTCGGCTTGGGATCTTCCTATTTCAAGAAAATCGACAACATTGCCCAAAAGGGAATCACAGCTAAAGCCTATCCGGGCTGTCAGGTTTTGATTGCCAAAGATGGCTATATTATCCACCAAAAAGCTTACGGAAAACTTTCCTACGAAGACACTGCAAAAGTAACCAACGAAACCATTTATGATTTGGCTTCGGTAACCAAAGTGGCAGCTACAACTTTGGCCGTCATGAAATTGGTGGAAAGCAAAAAAATCAATTTGGATGACAAACTTTCTAATTATCTGACTTATCTGCAGGGCAGCAACAAGTCCGACATTACCATTCGTGAAGCTTTGAGCCATATTGCAGGATTGAAATCTTTTGACCCTTTCTGGAAATCGACTATGGTTCGCGGAAACTACGACAGCACTTTGTATTCGACAACGCTCAAAGATTCGTTGTGTTTTGTCCAAATTTGCGACAGCCTTTTTATCTCAAAGGATTGCCATGATATTCTTTTTGGAAAAATTGCCAAAAGCGACACGATTGCCAAAAAGTATTTGTACAGCGATTTTGGTTTTTTGCTTTTAGGCGATTTGGTGAAAGAGGTTTCAGGCAAACCGCTTGACCTATTTATGGACGATTCTTTTTTCAAACCTTTGGGATTGAATCATACTTCGTTTAACCCTTTGTCCGCAGGATTTTCCAAGTCACAAATTGCTCCGACAGAAAATGATGAACTTTTTCGGAAAACCCAAATTCGGGGATTTGTCCACGACCCTTCTGCAGCTCTTTTGGGCGGTGTGGCCGGTCATGCCGGACTTTTTTCCACTGCCTCTGATTTATGTGTTTTGTTGCAAATATTGTTGAACGACGGCACTTACGCTTCGCAAAAATTTCTGAAACCCGAAACCATCGACACTTTCAATCATCGCCATTACGAAAATTTGAATAACCGGCGAGGTTTGGGCTTCGACAAACCGCTGATTAAAAGTAAAAGCGAACATGTTACATCTTTGGCTTCGCAAAAGAGTTTCGGCCATTCGGGCTTTACCGGCACTTATTTTTGGATAGATCCTGAGTACAATCTTATTTATATCTTCCTGTCAAACAGAGTGTATCCCGATGCCGAAAATAAAAAGATTCAAACACTGGATATTCGCACAGACATTCATGAAGCTGTTTATGAGGCGATAAAATCAAGGAAATAATCACGCTATACAGGAAAATCTTTTGCTAAAACAAATTCCCTATATTAATAAACAATCCGCCGCTTTGTCCGTCTTGTTTATTAATTGGGAAGCCATAGTCAATGGCCAAAATAAAATTTTCGTTCATGGCTATACGTAAACTAAGTCCTGCAGAAGGATGAATACCATCATGACTGCCATAATCAGAAAAATTAAAATATTTTTCCCTATCTTGTTGGGAAATCTGAGATTCGTCGAATTTAATTTGCTGTACCACCATACCCGCATCGGCAAAAGCATGAAGGGCAAAATAGAAATTTTGTTTAAAAATGACTGTGCGAAACATTTTCCACCGTAATTCGGCATTGCCCAAAATAAAACCATCACCAACTACCCTGTTTCTCATTACGCCACGCATACTGCGGGCGCCACCCAAACCATCCAGTTTTGTCATTGGCGAATAGGCATTAATCATATACGGTTGCATATAAAAAGGAGTATGCCCGGCAATGGTTCCTTGATACATCAGGCGGTAAGCGAAAGTTAATTTATCGGGAATAAAAGTGAAATACTGGCGAAAAGTGAGTTCTGCCTTCAAATAATTTACATCTTCATTAAATAAAAAAGAAGGAACGTAGGTAAGCGTTGCCTCTGCCCAAATCCCACGCGAAGCATTGGCTTCCATATCGCGGCTGTCATATAGGGCGCCTATTTTAAAATAATTGGAAAAACCGCCATTTTTTTCGCTTTGAGGTATAATTCCCCAATCCACATACTTATCGTACAGCAAAGGAACATCCGGTAATTTTTCATTGTCATCCTCTCCTTTATTGAGTTTGTCGATATCTACCGAAGCAACCGCCGTATGATAGACGCCCAATCCGGCAAGCCAATAGGTGTTTTTCATGGGTAAAGGCCCCATCAAATTGGCGTCAAAGCGCAATTGGTCGCGTTCATAACCATAAAAAACCCGGCTGATGTAGTCCAGTGAAGCGTCATTGATAAAATCGGGATTAAACCTGCTTTGATAGCCGTTAAATCCAAAAAAATCCAAGCGTTGTTCCGTAATATAAGCCAAATTGGCAACCAATCGTAACTTATGCGGAAGTATATTTTTCATGTCATAATAAACTTGGTTAACGCCGGAACCTTTTGTATAACGGGAAATTTCAACCTTCCACATTTGCCGGTAATCGGGATAGGTAACCGGTTTCCGGTAATCGTATAAATTTACCAAACCGCCATACTGAAATCCAAGGTCGGCATCGAAGGCGATTGTCGGTAAAATTCCAAACGAAAATTTATCTTTTACTCTTTGTTTGGGTTTATTCTCCACTGTGTCTTGGGCATGCAAAGCAAAAGATACGACACATAGCAAAATCGTCAAAATTGTCTTTTTCAGATGATTCAAAATGTTTGTCCGCTTTTTCTGGAGGTTCGAATATTCATTTTTTGGCAAAACTAAATAGTGGAAAAAAGGTTTTACTTCTTTCGTCAATGGCGTTAGAAAACGTAATAAAAATCCACCGAAAACAAATAATCCTATAGACAAAAGTTTATACTCCATAGTTGGTATAAAACAAGCCAATAAAATAATTATTAAAGGATAGTAAATGATTGATGCAGCCATCCATACCACATATTTTACGGAAGAGATAAACTGTGAATCTTTAATTTTTGGAAGCACCAATTTGGGGGCACACAAAGGCAAATAATGTAGGATTTTCAGCGGCCAATAAATAATTAGCAATGGTAATGCACCAAGAATCCGGAAAAACGACAAGAAAATATTGGGGCGTTTATAAACAATATTGTCTTTGACGCCATGCTGAGCCAAATCTGCAAAATAATTTTCCGTCAAAGTTTGCAGATTTTTCATTTCTTCAGGATTTTCCTTTGCCAAATGATCTAACTTTTCCGTCAAGATTTGTTGGGTGCAAAAGCAGTTGTAGTGTGTACTGGGCTTTTTCTGTGCCTTTAACAATTCTTTTTCACAAAGTTCAAAAACTCTCATAAAAGTGTTTTGATATTCCGTAGCCTGAATATTAATCATCAACGGCAACATGCCCTCCCGAACTTTTTGAATTAGTAAATTGCATGCCAGCGCCGGATTTTCGGAATAGGTTTCCAATAAAGGTTTTAAGGGAATAGGATTGCCGAATTGCAGCAATAGCTTTGAATTACGCTCCTTTTTATTGGTGTAATCAACGCCCACCGGAACCACTTGCAAATCCAAATTATAGTTCGAAGCTTGTTCAGACATAAAGGCAATGCGGGCAAAGCCTTTTTTCAAAGGAAATAAATTTTT
>JAVBMO010000084.1:0-13339 GCA_031552355.1 Bacteroidales bacterium
GTATCCTTGGCGTTTTCAAACAACCAATTGACCGATATTTCCAGAAATTCTGTAGTTGTGGGGCTTGGTTACCGCTTCAAAGATGTGGCATTCAGCGTAAGAGCATTGGGCAGCAAACAAGACTTCAAAAGCGATATTATCCTGAAAGGCGACATCAGTTACAATATGAACAAAACCGTTTTGCGCAAAATAGACCTGGTGCAAAACCAAGTTTCTGCAGGTTCGAGCAACTGGGCCATAGGTCTGAGCGCCGAATACGCCTTGTCGTCAAAACTTACGGCAAAAGTATTTTTCAATACCAATATTACCAATCCGTTTATCGCCAACTCTATTCCTACCTCAAACAGCCGCGGCGGATTCAGTATTCGGTTTTCGTTGTAGATTATAGGAGACTAACAAACAAGGGGGACGAGATTTTTGGTTTTTAAACTTTCGGCAGGATTTTTTTAGGCAAAATTCCATAATTTTCAAAATAGACCTGGCTTTTCGCCTTTTCTCCATTATTTCTTTATTTTAAAATTTGTACCTTTGCCATTCATTTGATATTCTGAAATATTCAAACAAATGAAGATACATATACTCAATGGTCCAAATCTCAATCTTTTAGGAAAAAGAGAACCTTCTATCTACGGGGATTGTAATTTTGAAGATTTCTTCCAAAATTTATCTAAAGATTTCCCTCATTTTGAACTTGTTTATTTTCAAAGCAATGTAGAAGGTGAGTTGATAAATATTTTGCATAGCACAGAAAAGGAAGGTTCTCGAGGGATCATTCTTAATGCTGGTGGATATACACATACCTCTGTTGCCATTCGGGATGCCATTTCAAGTATCGAAACACCTGTAATAGAGGTGCATATATCAAACTTATTGTCTCGTGAAAACTTCCGACATGAATCAATAATTGGTGCTGTTTGCAAGGGCAGTATTATGGGATTTGGTTTAGATAGCTATCGTTTGGCTTTACATTATTTCACAAACTGTCTTTCAGTGAGACAAATTTAAGCTCCTTTCTAAATCCAATCCTGTCAAATTAATAGAGAGTTGAAAATGGTTCTTCCATTCTCAACTCCCATTCTATATTTACAAAGATTTTCCTCTTAAATGGTCTGTTCCCAAAGTGCCTTTGAGGCTTTTCAGATAATCGGGCGAAACCACATATTCCAATTGTTGCTTTGCTTGTTCCAAACGGGCTTTCAGTTCTGCATTCAAGGCTTCGCTTATAGACATTTTTTCGCTAAGGATTTGTTCCAATGAACGAACATGTTTTACCCACTGTTTAATATCCATCTGTTGTTTAAAATGTAAACGGTTGAAATAGTATTCCGTGTTCATCAGATAGTTGTAGGTAAACATTTCCCGTATTTCGGGCGATTCCAAGGTTTGGCCGTTATAGTTACCATGAGCCATAATGCTTAGCAAAGCTTTCAAAGGCGGAGCTGCCAATTCATAGCTGCCATCTTCGAAATACGAAAGCGCTACCTTTTGTTGAGCCTCCGTAATATTATTCACGCCATCCACAAATTCAGGCAACGACTGTAGTTCAGGGTGAAGCATTTCGTCAGAAAAAACCACGTCGGGTGTTTCAAAAACACGACCAAAGAAAGTATTGACGAACTTCTTGGTAATGCGGTAACCCAAAACAGAAGCTTTCACGGTTTTACCTTCATATTCAAAATCGTTTATTTTTTCCAAAAAGCCTTCATGAATCATATTTTGAGGATTCCTTTCTTCGGGCAGCAAACGGGCCCAAAGTTCCGGTATCAAAAGGCTTAGATCGTGGTCGATGCGGTATTTGGAACCAATATATCCGGCAGGAGTTGTAAATCCGTCATATCCTGTTAGAATATAGGAAATCAAAGCGTTGTTCAAATCCGTAATCGGCAATAAAGCATTGAAAGGGCCTTTGGTTAGGGCGCCTTCGGAACCGGCTCCCGTTGTTGAAGGCGATTTTCCTGTCAAACTACAGATGAAATCCATAAACAATTCGGGCAATTCCTGATAATGCACAGGATTATATACCGCCAAGGGGCGAATGCCTTTTTCGGCAGGATTGTTCCTTCTTCCGGGCAAAACAATACTTACCGGCGTATAGAGTGGTTTGTCCATGGGTAGTTTCCGTGAAAGGCGCATGCCCATTTCGGCAAGGTAGGTGTCTATTGGATGTACCAATTCATTTTTCACTTGCAGATAACGCACGTTGGCCGAAGGTTTGCCATTTACCAAGCGTGGGTTTGCCGAAGACACGAAATACATAGCGCAAGGGGTTTTGGTTTCTGCCATTTCCAAAATCAGGTTTCTCATGGGGTCGGTAAACTTGTCGAAATTCACCACTTCTTCCACCATATTTTTAGCATCTACAACGGTCAAAGGTTCAAAGTTGGAAATGAAAGTATTGGGTTGCGCCAAATCAAATTCGGCTTTTTTGTCGTAGCCGCGGTGAATGGCTTCGTCGGGGCGTTGGAAAAAGCGGTATTCGCAGTTTTCCACCATTTTTACTGAACGGTTTTGAATGGCAGGATTCAAATCCGACAGAATTTCGCGCGGAATCACGGTAGAGGCCGTAATGTCGTCTTCCATTTGCAATTTGAATGCATGAACAAAGTCCTGCCGAAGTTTAAATGTACGCCAAGCGCCATTCTCGTCAAAGCCTACACGAAGATAACGGGCCACAATCTTACGGTTTTGATACTTCAATTCATTTCCGGGCTGGCCGTTCATTATATCCACCGTAAATTTATCTTTCCAGTTTTCGCCCCAATCATCTTGGTAAAATCTCTTGATAATAAAAGCAATCCCTTTTATATACTGGGGAATACTGTTGAGCCAGCGATTGTATTCGTCGGTAAAGTCCGTTGAAGGGGAAAGCAATTTGATTACCGAACCCATGGAACGGCGTGGGCTTAGGAAAGAGCGGCTTTGGCCGTTTTTGCTTTCATCGAGGAAACGGTAAGAATAGTTGTAATTCAATATTTCTTCGGTAAAGGCCATGTCCTTGTCAAAATCCTTGATAAAGAAAGACCCCGTAAGGATAGAGTCGGAAATGGATTTTGAAATTTCAGACTTTCCACCTCCCGAAACCGTACAGGGTTTGTGGCAAAGGGTACCTTCGCCTACAATTTCCACCAAGCGGTAAGTAGCGGT
Source organism: Bacteroidales bacterium (assembly GCA_031552355.1). Classification (GTDB taxonomy): domain Bacteria; phylum Bacteroidota; class Bacteroidia; order Bacteroidales; family P3; genus JAVBMO01. The sequence continues at coordinate 3,145 of JAVBMO010000084.1, forward strand.
TCCCACCAATCTTTCCATACGGAATTTTGATCCGTTGGGAATCATATAATAGTTGGTAGGTAACAGTTTAAGTGTTTGTTTTTCGCCTTTAAAATCCCATGAAACAATTTGGTCGTTGATGTTAAACACACTGGTTTCAGGAACGTAATAAATATTAGGATACCGTTTGTCTATGGCATAGCTGCCGTTGTTTTGTATGGAAATATGGTCTTTGAAAGTTTCCAAGACATCGGCAAAAACGTTGTATTCGTTGTCTTTCAGTTTATTTATATGGAAGTCGCCCTGATTGTATGACGGGAAAATAAAAGCTCCCCCGGCATGTTCTTCTTCGCAATTGCCCATCAAGTTGGCGGCGTAGCTTATCTGCGTTTTCACCTCTTTTTTGGAATACCCGAAATAGTTGTCGGCAATTACCGTAATGATAATCCCTTCTTCATCTCTGAACGTCAATTTAAAAGCGGAGCCATCGTTATAAAGTTCACTTTCTTCTTTCCAGCACATACCATCCCGTTTTTGGCGGTCAGTGGCCTCGTTGAAATGGGGAAGACCTGCTTCTTTTTTAGTGATTTTAGTCAGTTGAGGCGCTAAAACAATACAGCCGGTGTGGCCTGTCCAATGATCAATATCCAAGGCAGCGTCGTTCTTTATATGGAAAGGGCTTCCGGCATTTCCGAAAATAGATTCCACAAAATCCAAATTACTTACCAAGGACCCCGGCGCAAAAAAGCGGATTTCCATGGTTTTTTGGGGTGAAATATTTTCTATTTCAGGGCAAACAATAGGCCTTAGCAATAATGACACCCAAGATTTTGCAGGATTTTTCCCTGCAGTGAAAGGGAGTGTTAAGATGTCGCCATGTTCGGTGAATGCTTTATGGAAGAGATATGCCGCTGTATTCTTGGGTACGGCTTTTTTGTCGTCAGGGATTGGCAGGCCGCCTTCTACCACATGAAAAACGCCTTTGGTGGTACGTTTGTCGTTTTTGGGATTGTGCAGAATGCCTTGCTTTACACGATAACTTTTATTGTATTCCGATTCGTAATAGTCGCTATCAACGGGCAACGACAATTCACGGGCAATACCGTGAAAATCCAGTGTAAATGTTGAAGCGGGCAAGTCCAAAGAAGGACAATTTTCCACATTAGAAAAATATTTTTTCACAAACAACTGAATACGCATGTCTGCCGGACTTAAGCGGATTTCCGAACGGCATTCCCGTTCGCGATAATCCTTAATCAAGCTTTCGGCAATATCCAAAAAAGAATCGCTGTTTTCGGATAAATCGTCGCGCAAACCTAAGGAGTTTATTTTTAGCTTTATATATCGGTGAAGGTAATTTCTTGAAATCGGTTTTTCCCCTTCTTGAGTAAAACCTATAGCTTTTTGAAGACTTTTCATAAAATTTAGTTCAATAGTTTTTGTTCAAAACTCAAATTGAGTATTTTTATTATGTATTATCCACCTTTCTTTCAAAGGTATAAAAATTAACAAAGATGCAAGGAATTTGTTGCTTTGCAAAGGTAGGAAATAAAAAGGATATATATTCAAAGCACAAAAGCGGTCTTCGGTTTTTGAAAAAGAAAAGCAACACAATAGTTTTTTGTGTTGCTTTAAATCTATGAACTTCAAAATTTTTAATGCGATTCCATGTGATATTCTCCTTAAAAGTTTATTTCCAAGCATTATATTATTGCGACCTTAAAACAAACTCCAAGCCACTGTCATTCCGGCCATGACAATGGAAACCATGCTCATTAATTTAATAAGGATATTTAAACTCGGTCCTGAAGTATCTTTAAAGGGATCCCCTACCGTATCTCCAACAACAGTCGCTTTATGGACATCGGAACCTTTTCCGCCAAAATTACCTTCTTCTACATATTTTTTGGCATTATCCCACGCACCACCTGCATTGGCCATAAATATTGCCAATACAAATCCTGCTGACAATCCACCGACTAAAAGACCCATAACGCCCGATACACCAAAAATAAGCCCTGTAATTATGGGCGCCAATATGGCCAATATGGAAGGCAGCAACATTTCTCTTTGGGCGCCCTTGGTTGAAATTTCCACACAACGAGCATAATCGGGTTTGGCCTCGCCTGTTAGTATTCCTTTGATTTCTCTGAATTGGCGGCGTACTTCATTGACCATGCTTTGGGCAGCTCTCCCAACAGCATTCATAGTTAAACCACAAAACAAGAAAGCCATCATGGCGCCCAAAAACATCCCTATCAAAACTTTGGGATTCATTAAATTCACTTGGTAATAATTCATAAAATCAATGATGGTTGCATCGGCAACATTCACCGTATCGCCGTTGGCAAAAGTTAGCACTTCTTGCCCTATGTGATGCATGCCTATTTTAACCTCTTCAATATAAGAAGCCAGAAGAGCTAAAGCTGTCAAGGCAGCAGAACCTATGGCAAAGCCTTTTCCGGTAGCGGCTGTCGTATTTCCCAATGCATCCAAAGCATCGGTACGTTTACGGACTTCGGGGTCCAAATGGCTCATTTCGGCATTTCCACCTGCGTTGTCGGCTATAGGGCCATAAGCGTCTGTAGCTAATGTTATTCCTAATGTAGAAAGCATTCCCACAGCAGCAATTCCGATTCCATATAAGCCCAAACTTAGATTTTGGGCGGTAAGCATATTGGCTACATCAAAATTTATGGCGCAAAGAAATGCCATAATAATGGCCAAACCTATGGTTACGACAGGTATTGCCGTGGACAGCATTCCCAATCCGATTCCTGAAATAATAACCGTGGCAGGGCCTGTATTGCCACTTTCCGAGATTCTACGTGTCGGTTTATAGGAATGAGAAGTATAATATTCTGTAGATTGTCCAATAACAACACCCGCCAACAAACCACTAATTACGGAACAGGAAATACCAAACCAATTAGTTATTCCCAAAAAATACAAAATAACAAATGTTGCAAGAGCAATTAAAACGGAACTTACATTAACACCTCGTCCCAAAGCGCCTAATAATTGTTTCATGTTGGCGCCTTCTTTGGTTCTTACCAGAAAAATGCCAATGATGGAAAGAACAATTCCCACAGCAGCAATCAACATGGGCGCCAAAACTGCTTTCATTTGCATTTCAGGGAATATATAAAAGGCCGAAGCACCTAATGCTGCTGTCGCTAAAATAGAACCGCAATAACTTTCATATAAATCGGCGCCCATACCGGCTACATCGCCCACATTATCGCCTACATTATCGGCTATGGAAGCAGGGTTACGAGGATCGTCTTCCGGTATTCCCGCTTCCACTTTCCCGACCAAATCAGCGCCAACATCGGCAGCTTTGGTATAAATTCCACCACCCACACGGGCAAACAAAGCTTGTGTGGAAGCGCCCATCCCAAAGGTAAGCATGGTGGTTGTAATTACAATCAAATTTTGCGAAGTACTTGGAGTATCAATAAAAGCATTTAACAACAAAAACCATAGCGAAATATCCAAAAGTCCTAAGCCGACAACCGTCAAACCCATAACGGCACCGGAACGAAAAGCTATTTTCAAACCACTATTCAACGATTTTCGGGCGGCATTGGCTGTACGCGCAGAAGCATAAGTAGCTGTACGCATACCTATAAAACCGGCTAAGCCCGAGAAAAAACCTCCTGTAAGAAAGGCAAAAGGCACCCAATTGTTTTGTATGCCGAAACCGTAAGCAAGAACTGCAAAAAAGGCTGCCAAAATAAGAAAAACAATGATTACAACTTTGTACTGTTGTTTAAGGTAAGCCATTGCACCTTTGCGAACGTGTAATGCGATTTCTTTCATCATGTCCGTTCCTTCGCTTTCTTTCATCATGTTTTTAAAAAAGAAATACGCAAAACCCAATGCCAACAAGGAAGCTATTGGAATAATCCAGAATAAAGGTGTAAGTGTCATAATGCTATAGTTTTAAATCAGTAACTCTGTTTCTCAAAACAAACTTACATGTTTTTTTAAAAACTACAACAATTTTATAAAGAAAATCTTTAAAATATTTCAACTTGAGTTGAAATCAAAAGAAAAACAAAAAGGCATGGTTCACAGAATATTTTCTGTCTCCCCATGCCTTTTATATTTCTTGTAACTTTCAACGATTAGCTTTTCGAAGCTCTTTTTCTATCTAATTCGTCCAAAAGAATTTTGCGCAAACGCAATGATTTCGGCGTTACTTCCAAATATTCATCTTCGCCGATATACTCCATGGATTCTTCCAAAGAAAATTTTACCGCCGGTGCAATAGATGTCTTCTCATCAGAACCGGAAGCCCGCATATTGGTTAGCTTTTTGGAAGCTGTAACATTGATTACCAAATCGTCAGGACGAATATGTTCGCCGATTACTTGACCGCAATACACATCTTCACCCGGATCAACAAAGAAAGTTCCACGGTCTTGCAATTTATCTATGGAATATGCTACCGAAGTTCCGGTTTCTTTCACAATCAACGAACCCATTCTGCGTCCGCCGATTTCGCCCTTCCAAGGCCCGTATTCTTGAAAACGATGCGCCATAATGGCCTCGCCCTCAGAAACTGTCAAAACTTGGTTCCGTAAACCGATAATACCTCTCGAAGGAATCGAAAATTCCAATTGGGAGCGGTCGCCTTTTGAATCTATCGAAATAATTTCTCCCTTTCTTTGCGTTACCAATTCAATTACTTTTCCTGCAAATCCTTCAGGTACCAATACGGTTAAATGTTCTATCGGCTCACATTTTTTTCCGTCAATTTCTTTCAAAATTACTTGTGGTTGACCTACTTGTAATTCATAACCTTCGCGACGCATGGTTTCTATCAAAATTGACAAGTGCAAAATTCCACGGCCGAAAACCAGCAAAGCATCCGGCGAATTGGTTTCATGAATACGCAATGCTAGATTTTTCTCTAATTCCTTAAACAAACGATCGCGAAGATGGCGCGAGGTTACAAATTTTCCTTCACGTCCGAAAAATGGTGAATTATTGATAGTAAACAACATACTCATTGTCGGCTCATCAATTTTGATAGGCACCAATGGATCCGGATTTTCAACATCGCAAATAGAATCGCCTATATCAAAATTATCGACGCCCAAAATAGCGCAAATTTCGCCGGGTTCTACAGGTGTTTTTGTTTTTTCTTTAGCCAAACCTTCAAAAATATACAATTCTTTGATACGTGTTTTTTCTATCGAACCGTCGCGTTTCACTAATGATACATCCTGGCCGGCTTGTATGGTCCCTCTTTGCAAACGACCTACAGCAATACGTCCTACATAAGAAGAATAATCCAAGGAAGAAATCATCATTTGCAAATTTCCCTCCTCTGCTTTTAAAGGGGGAATGGTTTTTATAATGGTGTCTATAAGGAATGAAACATCTTCAGTTGGGGTTTCCCATGATTCTCCCATCCAGCCTTGTTTAGAAGAACCGTAAACCGTTGGAAAATCTAATTGATCTTCGGTTGCACCCAAGTTAAACATCAAATCGAAAACAGCTTCTTGGGTTTCATCAGGACGACAGTTGGGTTTATCCACTTTATTGATAACCACAATGGGTTTCAGATTTAATTCTATAGCCTTTTGCAATACAAAACGGGTTTGTGGCATAGGGCCTTCAAAAGCATCCACAACCAAGAGAACTCCATCAGCCATATTCAAAACACGTTCCACTTCACCGCCAAAGTCACTATGGCCGGGAGTATCAATAATATTTATCTTATGGTCTTTATAGCGTATCGACACATTTTTAGACAAAATGGTAATCCCTCTTTCTCTTTCCAAATCGTTGTTATCTAACAAAAGATCTGTTACTTCCTGATTATCTCTAAAAAGTTTTGCTTGATGAAGCAGACGATCCACAAGAGTAGTTTTTCCGTGATCGACGTGGGCAATGATTGCAATGTTTAGTACGTTTTGCATGAAAGATGTTTTTATTGATCTAAATCAATCAATTATTATATGAACTTGCTACAGATAAGATATTTCTTTCATTTAAGAAGTCATATTAAGACTTTCAGAAATATTTTACAATATTTATAATCAAAAAAGCCCTGCATTTCTGCAAGGCTCGTAAGATATTGTTTTTCTGCGTGATCCAGTCAGGATTCGAACCTGAGACCTACTGCTTAGAAGGCAGTTGCTCTATCCAGCTGAGCTACTGGACCATCTTAAAAAAAGGAATTACGAAAAGTAATTCCTTTTCAGTCGGGGTAGCAGGATTCGAACCTGCGACCTCCTGCTCCCAAAGCAGGCGCGATAGCCGGACTACGCTATACCCCGTAGTTTTTCTTGCGGTGAAGGGGGGATTCGAACCCCCGGTACGGTTACCCGTACGACAGTTTAGCAAACTGTTGGTTTCAGCCACTCACCCACCTCACCAAATCAGGCTGCAAAATTAGTGAAAATATTTTATTTACACAAATTTTATTTGAACAAAAGCTTGAAAAAACAAGCTTCCTATCTATTTCACCAAGATTTTTAAGGTGTTAGCAAAATTATTTTATAATAAAATATCCTGCGGGCTGCAACATATTGTCAAAAACATAGTACTGAATCAGTACAGTATCTGGCATCGAAGTGAATGTTGCATACATTTTATTTACATCCATCACTTCGGTCAGATCTCCTTTTCCTGTCGTAACATGGCTATATGGATTAACCATCCGTCCAAAAGTTTTCATTTGCATAGTTTTGCCGGCCGTATCGGTCAAGGTTACGATATATTGAGGGCCTTTTGCAAAAACAATATCTTTTTCTTCCTGAGGGATACCAATAGCTATTTGGTCGAAATTGGCATTGGTGAAGCTTGTCAAAAAATTAGCAACGCGGTTGCTGTCAAAACGGTTTAAAATACTTCCGTCTGCCAGCGTGAAGTTAAAAGAATTATCAGGTGTTTTTGTAACTGTGTAGGATTGTTCTGGCGTTGTTGGAATTTCCACTTTTACTTGTTGAATAGCAAACACATTGGTATTGAATATTTCCTGACTGTACCACATACGGGGGTTTGCAATAAAGCGTGGTGTTAGAAATCCTCTAAATCCGGGGATATGAACAACCATGGGGCCTCGCTTGTCATTTTCTTTAAACATCAAGGTTCCTAAATTATCCTGAGTTTCCCTACCTACGTAAATGGTTTTGGTTAGTTTTTCACGAGGGAATAATTTTATTTTTCCCAAATCAATAAAATAGCCTTGTTCATATATTTCTATTTTGGTACCTGAAGCAGCTATATCTCTGATGGCATTGTCTTTGGCCGCAATAGAAACCGGATATTTAATTCTCATTTCCTCTAAAGTTCCCAACAACATGTGGATTTTAGGTAAATTGCCTTTGTATTTACTGTCTATTGTCCAAGTACTGTCAGCATTCTTTGTCATCAACACCTGTTGGTTGTACTTGTCTGCCATGAAAATTTTGGTTATTCCATTGACATTTTCCACATGGTAATCTTGTTTTAATGTAGATTTTTTGGTGGAAAACATTACAAAAAAAATGGCTAAAACTGCCAATAACAAAGTGCTTCCAAGAATAACCAAAGTTCTTTTTTTACGTGTCATAAACCTGATATTAAATAAGTTATTTTTTAGTATATCTGTGACGTTTAACAAAATAAAGCGAAATACCGAAAATCAAAACCAAACCAATTGGCAAAATTACGTTCAACAAGCGAATGCCGGTTTCATGTTCTTTTATTTTCATAGGATCCATTTTCCTGATTTTGATTTCGCGAGACCGTGAATCCAAATAATCTTTATCTCCGCAAAGATAGTTCAGTGCGTTGAGTAAGAAATCTTTGTTGCCAAAAGTCATTCGAGTATATTGGTCATAGCCCAAAGGGTATGGGTATCCGTATTTGTGATTGAATTGACTTTTAGCAATATCTCCATCGCCGACTACAATCATTTTCGCAGGAACACCTTTGCTTCTAAATTCCATTTCCGGCGCATTTTCTATTTCCGGCGCGATACGGTTCCTAAAAGCAGATTCAAATTCCCCTTCAAGCAATACAGCAACAGGTACGAAGTGTTTGTTGTAAAGACGTTCTTGAGGTTCTTGCGAAGCTTCATCCAAACGTATTTCGGCAGGTGCATTTAGAATTCTTGAAAAACGCGATGTGGTCAAAAGGATGGTTTTGTTGATAGCGTTTTCCAAAGTGTCTACACTGCTGACAAATTCTGATTTTACCGGATTTAGATTTTTTACAATCGGATGGTCTGAACCGGCATACAATTCGGGGAAGAAAACCCATGGAACCAAGCTGATTACAGGCTTTTCACCAACAGAGGAGGTTTTCATCGGAATTGGGATACAGTTGATGTCCATGACTAAATTCGGATTTACCCGAACACCGTATTTAAACAATTGGTTTTCGATGCGCAATGGCATTTTCAGCGCTATAGTTGATTCCTGAAATTGAAGGCTATCCATGCTGGCATTCAAAGGGTCAATCAACCAAAGCACACTTCCGCCACGCATAATATATTGGTCTATGATAAAAAGGTCTTTATCGGAAAAAGCTTGCGTAGGTTGTGCTATAACCAATGCGTCGAACTTATTATGATAGCGTACTTTGCTTGAATCTTTGGAATCGGCAGACAATGTGGCGAGGCTGTTAATATGCCCATCTATTAATACAGAATCCAGAATATAATATTCGCTCAATGAATAAATAAGGTCATATAATTTTACACTCGACATTTCGCCATGCCCTACCACAAATCCAATATTTTTTTTGTGGGTCAAAGTCATTTTACGAACGGCATCGCTTAGTTCATATTCCAAAGATTCGATGGAACTGTTTAAAAGATTTTCGTCATCCGAGAAACGTTGCGCTTTCAATAGTTGTATAGTGGCTTCCCTGCCTTTGTAAGTTACATCGGCACAAGGGAAAATCATTTGTTCGGTAACTTTTCCGTCTTTGCCTTGTGTTCTTATAGAAGAGGGCTGAAATCCTTTTTCAATCATTCTTTGGTAAAAGCCACGCCTGTCAGCTTCGGGAATTTCATTGATGTTGAAAAATTCGTATTCCACATATTTATTGTAAGCCCTGAACTGATTTAGCATTTCTTTGGTTTCGTTCCTCAAACGTTTGAAATCCGAAGGAAGATCACCTTCCAAGTAAATCTTAAAATACACATAATCGTCCACATTTTTCAGCATTTTTTTTGTGCTTTGCGAAAGAGTGTAACGTTTTTCGGACGTCAAATCGAAACGGGTAAAAAGGTAGCTGCCAATGATATTCAAAAAAACAATTACCAGAAGCCCTGCAAAAAATTCTATCAAGTGGCTTCGTTTAATGCTTTGTTTTTGAGTTTGTTTTTTGAAAAAACTTAGTTTCATTCTTTAATCTATAAAATTAAAATAACTGATGACTTAACAATGGTTTTCCTGATTTTACTTTTTCCATTTACGGCTTTGCAAAACCAAATGGGTAAGCATAATAAAAAATGCATTTATGCTTAGGAAATAGAGCAAATCCCTTGTATCAATCACTCCACGGCTCAAAGAGGTGTAATGATAATTCATGCCCAAAGATTGAATAAACAAATCGAATTTGCCGAAAAACGAAAACGTATAAATGGCCTCAAAACCCAAATAGAAAAACAGGCAAAGGAAAGCTGCAATGATAAACGACACAATTTGATTGGAGCTCAAAGATGAGGCAAAAACGCCAATAGAAACAAAGGAGGTTCCCAAAAGCAGCAAGCCTATGTAAGAGCCAAAGGTTCCTCCGGTGTCAATATTTCCTGTCGGCATACCCAGCCAGCAAACGCTTGCATAATAGATAAGCGTGGGCAATAGTGCAAAAAGCACCAATACACAGCCTGCAAAATATTTTGCCAAAATAATTTTATAATCGTTTATTGGTTTAGTGAGTAACAATTCCATGGTCCCACCACGTTTTTCTTCGGCAAACATTCTCATGGTTATGGCCGGAATAAGAAATAAAAAAACGAAAGGCCCCAACATAAAAAGGCTGTCGAGAGTGGAAAAACCGTAATCCAAAATATTGAAATCGGTTTGCAAAACCCATAAAAACAGGCCATTCATCAACAAAAAAACGATAATGGTTATATAACCTATCAATGAAGACAAAAAACTACTGAGCTCTTTTTTGAAAAGTGTGAACATAATTTAAAATATAATCATTAGAATTTTCAGCTGTTTAAGCAAAAATAAAACAGTTGAAACAATTAGCAAAA
>JAVBMO010000117.1:0-3177 GCA_031552355.1 Bacteroidales bacterium
TGTGGATATGGCAAAAGAAAGAGGCCCTTTCCCTATTTACAATGCCAAACGCGAAGAAAAAAATCCGCTGGTTATGCGCATTAAAGAAGCCGACGAAGAACTTTACAATAATATGACTCAATACGGTCGTAGAAATATTGCTTTGTTGACCATTGCCCCAACCGGAAGCGTAAGTATTTGTACACAAACCACATCGGGAATTGAGCCCGTATTTATGGTTTCTTACAAACGCCGCAAAAAGGTGAACCCCAGCGACAAAAACGCCAAAATTTCCTTTACCGATGCCCAAGGCGATGCTTGGGAAGAATACAATGTATTTCATCCTAAGTTTGTTGAATGGCTGAAGGTAAATAATTATAATGAAAACGAAGTGATGTCGTACAATGATGAAGAACTTCAAAAAATCATTGCTTTGTCGCCATACAACAAAGCTACTTCAAACGATATCGACTGGGTTAGCAAAGTAAAAATGCAAGGCGCAGTCCAAAAATGGGTAGACCATTCCATCAGTGTAACAGTAAACATTCCCGCCGATACCAGCGAAGAAATGGTAAGCCAAATTTACCAAACCGCTTGGGAATCGGGCTGCAAAGGAATGACGATTTACCGCGAAGGTTCCCGTACCGGTGTTTTGGTTTCCAATAATAAAAAAGCAGAAGAAACCGATTTCAAAGAAACTTCAGCCCCAAAAAGACCTAAAAAATTGGAAGCAGAAATTATCCGTTTCCAAAATGATAACGAAAAATGGATTGCCGTTATCGGGGTTTATGAAAAACGTCCATACGAAATATTTACAGGAAAGGCCGAAAGTTTTATTCTTCCTAACTGGGTGGAAAAAGGCTGGGTAATTCGCAGTAAAGAAGATGGAAAAGCCCGTTATGACTTTGAATTCTTAGATAAAGATGGCTACAAAGTAACGATGCAGGGACTTTCGCGGATGTTCAACAAAGAATTTTGGAACTATGCAAAATTAATTTCGGGTATTCTTCGTCATGGTATGCCTATTCCCCATGTAGTGGAATTAATTGCCAAACTGAACTTTGATCAAGATACTATTACCACCTGGAAAAACGGGGTAGCCCGCGCTTTAAAGAAATACATTTCGGATGGCACCGAAGTGGAAGGTGAAAAATGTCCGGATTGTGGTGGAAACATCGTTTACACAGGTGGTTGCAAAGAATGTAGCGATCGTTGTGGATGGTCTAAATGTAGTTAATAATACCCCTAATAAGAATTAAACTTCTTATTCCATAAAATATAAAAAGGTAGAATACGTTCTACCTTTTTTATTATAAAACAAACCCTTTGCCATAAAAATGCAAGTTATTGAGAGACATAAACCGAGAGGACATTTTCGAAAAATAATCGGAAAGAATTATTACATTCTGAAACGCAAATGGCTTTGGATAACAGCTTCTCAAAACTTTGCCAATCAAAGAACTCCTGAAATACTTCCTTTTTCACATATACAGCACCAATCACTTCTACTTCGGCCTCTAAAAGATGTGGAAATGCAGTTGCAACATAACAAAATCACAAATTTGAGATTGGCTACTGCAAAAATAAATAATATTGTTATAAAACCCGGTGAAACCTTTTCCGTTTGGAAACTAATAGGAAAGCCTTCTGCAAAAAAAGGATATTTGAATGGTTTGGTATTACAAAACGGACAAATAAGCAAAGGTATTGGCGGCGGTTTGTGTCAATTGGGAAATTTAATTTACTGGATGGCTCTGCACACACCTCTTACCATAAAAGAGCGATACCGACACAGTTATGATGTTTTCCCTGATGTAAACAGAACAATCCCTTTTGCTTGTGGGGCAACACTTTCATACAATTATATAGACTTACAATTACAAAACAATACTTCTTCTGAATTTCAAATTAATGTATCTGTTGGTGATGAATATTTGCATGGCGAAATCCGCTCAAATGCTCCCGTAGAAATGAAATATAAAGTTTTTGAAACCGATCATTGTTTCAAACAACAATACTGGGGCGGCTATACTAGACATAACAGAATCTGGAAGCGAATATATTCTTTAGAAAATGTTGTCATGGCAGAAGAATTAGTAAGTGAAAATCATGCTATTATGATGTACAACCCTTTATTAACCAATTAAAATCTAATATGAAAACATATAATTTTGACAAAGTAATTGACCGTAAAGGCACTGATTGTGCAAAATGGGATGGTTACCAAGGTATATTCGGCACCGATGATGTGTTGCCCCTTTGGGTTGCCGACATGGATTTTCAAACCCCTGATTTTATTATCGATGCTTTGAAGAAACGCTTGGAACATGATATTTTAGGTTATTCTGTTCGAAGCGATTCTTTTTTTCTTGCAACAAAAAATTGGGTAAAACGCCATGGAAACTGGGATATAAAAAGCCATGAACTTTGTTTTACGCCGGGAATTGTTCCAGCTTTGAATTTTGCCGTAAATGCTTTTACTCAACCCGGTGACAAAATCCTTATCAATACCCCTGTTTATCATCCGTTTTTCTTTGCCGTGAACGATCACAACCGTCAATTGGTGGAAAGTTCATTAATAGAAGATAAAGGATACTATACTTTGGATTTCGAAGACATTGAAAAAAAGCTTACCGATGGCGTGAAAATGTATATTTTCTGTAGCCCGCATAATCCGGTAGGACGTGTTTGGACAAAGAACGAACTGGAAAAAATAGGAGAACTTTGTGTTAAATACAATGTCCTTTTAATATCAGACGAAATTCATTCGGATTTGGTTTTCAAACCAAACCAACATATCCACATGGCTTCTATTTCCGAAAAAATTGCTCAGAAGACACTGACATTCATTGCACCAAGCAAAACCTTCAACTTGGCCGGCGTTTCCACTTCTGTTGCCCATTCTTCCAATGCTGATATTTTATGCATGTTTAATTCCTATATTGCCAAAATGCATCTTAGCATGGGCACTATTTTTGGCGACATTGCCTTGGAAGCTGCCTACAATTTTGGCGACGACTGGTTGGAGCAACTACTCTCCTACCTTGACGAAAATTTCGAATACATTATCCGGTTTTTGGAAAACCATATTCCTCAAATCAAGACTCTGAAACCCGAAGGAACTTACTTAATGTGGTTAGATTGTCGCGATTTAGGAATGACAAACAAAAATCTGACAGACTTCATGGTTAACAAAGC
>JAVBMO010000006.1:0-4368 GCA_031552355.1 Bacteroidales bacterium
TGTCAAAACTTCAATTGCTGCCATCTGCATACTAACAGATGTTGTATTATGGATATATGGAATGGTAGATGCCCCAACCCAAGCAATAAAATTGAATAGACAACACGGTTTAGTAGGCTGGAATATAACCGATAAAACCTCGTTGGCAATTAGTCCTGCTATGTCCGTTTTTGAAAATAATCCAACGTATGGGTTGAAAATAGGTTTACACTTTTGAAAAATATAAAAAGATATATCAAAAATACGGATAGCACCATAGAAAAAAAGGAAAAATAGAAAAATAAAAGGTCTTTTTATCCCTTTTAGTATCAAAATTTTAGGGCAAAATCCTTTTTGTTTTCCAAAAGAAATTTGTTCTAATTGAAAAAAAAGTCGTTACTTTGCATTTAATGTTTAACTCTAAAAAACAAAATCAATGTCAGAAATTGCAGCAAAAGTAAAAGCTATTATCGTTGATAAATTAGGAGTTGATGAAAAAGACGTAACTCCAGAAGCAAGCTTTACAAATGATTTAGGTGCCGATTCATTGGACACCGTTGAATTAATCATGGAGCTTGAAAAAGAGTTCGATGTATCAATTCCAGATGATCAAGCAGAAAAAATTGCTACCGTAGGTGATGCTATTACCTATGTTGAAAACGCAAAAAAGTAATTAATTCATTTTTCAAAGTATGAATTTGAAAAGAGTAGTTGTTACAGGTCTTGGTGCTCTTACCCCTATTGGCAATACCCTTCCCGAATATTGGGACGCTTTGCAAAAAGGGGTAAGCGGATCGGACCGCATTACTCGTTTTGACGCACAGTTGTTCAAAACGCAATTTGCATGCGAGGTAAAAAACTTCAATGCAGAAAATTTCTTTGATAGAAAAGAAGCTAGAAAATTTGATTTATATGCACAATACGGAATCGTGTGTTCCGATGAAGCTTTAGTTGATTCCGGCCTCGATTTGGATAAAATAAACAAAGACAGGGTGGGTGTTATTTGGTCTTCCGGTATTGGTGGGATTCTTACTTTTCAACAAGAAGTAACGGATTTCGCTAAAGGAAGTGGTACACCACGCTTTAGTCCGTTTTTTATTCCCAAAATGATTGCCGACATTGCAGCAGGCCACATTTCCATTAAACACGGTTTTTGCGGTCCGAACTATGCAACTGTTTCAGCTTGTGCTTCATCTGCCAACTCTCTTGCCGATGCTTATAACCTGATTCGTTTGGGAAAAGCAGACGTGATTGTGTCTGGAGGTTCCGAAGCGCCCATTTCTGAAGTGGGTATTGGAGGATTCAACGCTTTACAAGCATTATCAACACGCAACGACGATCCCAAAACAGCATCACGCCCCTTCGACAAAGACCGCGACGGTTTTGTTATGGGCGAAGGTGCAGGTGCGCTTATCCTTGAAGAATATGAGCATGCAAAAGCCCGTGGTGCAAAAATTTATGCCGAAGTAGCAGGTTCCGGCCTTACAGCAGATGCATATCACATGACTGCCACCCATCCGGAAGGAAAAGGCGCCATGATGGCTATGAAATTGGCTATTGAAGAAGCCGGTTTGCAGTTAAGTGATATTGACCATATCAATACACATGGAACTTCTACTCCTGTAGGTGATCCAAGCGAAGCCAAAGCTATCTGTAATCTTTTTGGTGAAGATATCGCTAAAAAAATAAATATAAACTCTACCAAATCAATGACAGGCCACTTATTGGGTGCTGCCGGTGCCATTGAATCCATTGCCACTGTTCTTGCAGTAAAAAATGACATCATTCCTCCAACCATCAACCATTTTACCGATGATGAGGAAATTCCTGTTTTGAACTTTACATTCAACAAAGCTCAAAATAGAGTGGTAAATGCTGCCCTGAGCAACACTTTTGGCTTTGGCGGACATAATGTATCTTTATTGTTCAAGAAAGTATTGTAGTTTTGTAGAAAACAATTTATGTTTGGCTTTCTAAGAAAAAAACAAGCAGAAGATAAAGAGTTATATAGATTTATTAAAAATATTCTCGGGTACAAACCCGGGAATATTTTTGTTTATAAGCTGGCGTTTATCCACAAATCGGTTTCCAAAAATACAACTCTTCAAGAACGCCTTCACAACAATGAACGCCTGGAATATCTCGGCGATGCAGTGCTAAGCACCATCGTTGCCGATTTCCTCTTCAAAAAATATCCTTACGAAAGTGAAGGTTTTTTAACAGAAATGCGATCGAAAATTGTAAGCCGAAGCAATCTGAACAAAGTTTCCCAAAAGATGGGGCTTTCCAAATTTGTTCAATACAACAAACATTCTTCACCTTATGTCCGCTCTATTGATGGCGATGCCTTGGAAGCTTTGATTGGCGCCATTTATATTGAAAAAGGCTATACATTTGCACGGAAAATTGTTTCCAATATTATCATCAATCAATATATGGATATTGATTTGCTTTACAATGCCGAATGGAATTTTAAAAGTAAATTGATAGACTGGGGACAAAAAGAACGCAAAAAAGTAGCCTTTGAAACGGTTGAAATTATTAAACAGGGCTATCGTAAGCAATACAAAGTCCATGCTCTGATTGGTGGTGTTGCACAAGGCGAAGGGATTGATTTTTCCATTAAAGCTGCCGAACAATTAGCTGCCGAAAAGGCTTATAAAAACTTAGTTAATATACAAAACATTAATTTGGGAACAAATTAATTTCTATTTCTTTCACTTTAAATTTGCTGCATGAAATCTCTTATTAAAATATTGTTTTTTTTATTTCTTTTTACTTCACTTAATTTGCAAGCAAAAGAAAAAGAGGATTTTACGCTAAGAGAAAAAATAGCTCAAATGCTGATTATGGGTTTCAGAGGGACTGATAGCCGTTCTGCCGATATAGTTGATGAAATCAAAGAACAAAAAATCGGAGGAATTATCCTTTTTGAATACGATGCTCCTTCGAAATCACGCCCTCGCAATATTACAAGCTCTGAGCAATTGGAAAAACTTGTAAGGGATTTGAAAAGAATGTCTTCGGTTCCTTTGTTTGTAAGTATTGACCAAGAAGGCGGAAAAGTAAATCGGCTGAAATCTGATTATGGCTTTCCTGCTTTTCCGTCACCAGAATATATAGGAAAAGTAAATAATGATGATACAACGCTTTATTGGGCAAAGAAAACAGGGGAAATTCTGTACAATTTGGGCTTCAACCTGAATTTTGCCCCTTGTGCAGATGTGAATATAAATCCGAATTGTCCGGTGATAGGGAAACTGGGGCGCAGTTTCAGTTCAAATCCCGAAATAGTTACAAAACACGCTAAACTTTGGATTCAAGGACAAACAGAGGAGGGGATTCTTTCGTCTATCAAACATTTTCCCGGACACGGCAGTTCAAGCACCGACACACATTTGCAATTTACGGATATTACAGCCACATGGGATAGCGTTGCGGAATTGCAGCCCTATAAGAAATTAATTGCCGATGGGGAATGCGATTTTATCATGTCGTCGCATGTTATGAATCGGAACTTGGATACTGTGCCTGCCACGCTTTCCAGGAAAGTTATTACAGGAATACTCAGAAATCAACTGGGATACAAAGGAATTATCATTTCCGACGATATGGATATGGGCGCCATAAAAAATAATTATTCCTTGTCCATCGCTTTGGAAAAAGGATTAGATGCCGGTATCGATATTTTTATCTTTTCAAATAATGGAAAAGAATACAATCCTCGCCTGACGGAGGACATTATTTCCACCATCGAAAAATTGGTAAAAGAAAAAGTTATTACAGAAGAGAGGATTGATGAATCTTTTCAACGCATAATGGCTGTCAAAAAACGGCTTTAGTCTAGTAAGAAACCAAACTTTCCGCAGGATATTTTTCTTCAATCCGTTTTCTGCCACCCAAATCCGATAGCTCACATAGAAAATCGGTATGGATTTGGGTTATACCGATTTTTTCCAATAGTTGAGTAGCTGCCAAAACGGTTCCACCCGTTGCTAATAAATCATCATGTAACAGAACTATATCATCTTTTGAAAGGTCATGTTCGTGGATTTCAATAGTGTCGGTGCCATATTCAAGGTTATATGTGTGGGATATTTTTGCGCCGGGCAGCTTCCCCTTTTTACGAATCATCACAAAGCCGGCATTCAGGCGATAAGCAAGGATACCGCTCAAAATAAAACCGCGAGATTCAATACCCACCACTTTTGTAATGCCTGCATTTTTGTATTTTTCATACAATAAATCACTAGGGCAAACGCACGAAATTTGTAGTTTTGTATAATGAAATCATTACATGACTACCTATCAAGTATAGCAGACTTTCGGGTAGAGAAAAAATGTTTGCATAAATTATCCGACATATTATTCATTGGTTTATTGACCTAT
>JAVBMO010000098.1:0-5204 GCA_031552355.1 Bacteroidales bacterium
ATAGGTCAATAAACCAATGAATAATATGTCGGATAATTTATGCAAACATTTTTTCTCTACCCGAAAGTCTGCTATACTTGATAGGTAGTCATGTAATGATTTCATTATACAAAACTACAAATTTCGTGCGTTTGCCCTAGTAAAGAATGCTTACGCTTTCTTTTTCTAAAAAAAAATTCTATCTTCGACCATTGGCTGTCGGTTAAGTCTGTGGGATATTCCTTCATCTTTATTGATTATTTGGCTGATAATCACAAGGATACAAATGTATTTCAATAAAAAACAACTTAATTTACTGGCAGCCAATTATTTATATTTTATCTCTTAAATTTAGACAACCTCTTAGACAGGGCTTTCATAATGAAGAATGAAAAATGCCTGTCGCTATGCGACATAAAAACCGCTTGTACGAAATGTAACGTACAATCTTTATGCATCAACGGAACGGAAAATTATTCAACATACAAAAGCAAGCCTTTCAGGTATTCGCCTTCGGGATGAAAAATATTGACCGGATGATCTTGCGCATGGGGCAGGGTTCTCACAATACGCACTTTTCTTTTAGCCACGGCGGAGGTAGAAAACACCAAAGTGGCAAATTCCTTTACACTCACAGCTTGAGAACAGGAGAATGTGAAGAGAAACCCACCGGGATTAATTTTTTCCAAAGCCTTTTGGTTGATATTTCTATAGGCTTTTAGGCCTTGCTGCAAATCTTTTTGATGTTTGGCAAAGGCAGGTGGATCTAAGACAATAATATCATAGGATTCTTCCATTTGGCTCAAATATTTCAACACATCCACTGCTTCGGCTTTGTGGGATGCATTGTCGCCAAAATTCAGACGGATATTTTCATTGCAGGCTTCTATAGCTTTTTTGGAAATATCCAATGTGCATGCCAAACGAGCGCCACCTTTTAAAGCACTTACAGAAAATCCTCCTGTATAACCGAATGTATTCAAAACGGTTTTGTTTTGTGCTATTTCCTGCAAGAGTTTGCGATTTTCGCGTTGGTCGATAAAAAAGCCTGTTTTCTGAGATTCCCGTAAATTAATCAGGTATTGATTCCCATTTTCGGTTATCAGACAAACATCTTCTTCTTTTCCATAAAGAAAACCATCGGCAAAATCGGCAACTACATTCCGTGGCAAAGTAGCAGCACTTTTATTGTAAATACTTTTGATTTTTCCAGAAAGGCAGCTCTGCAATATTTCACAAAAAACGTCCCTTTGTCTATACATTCCCTGCGAGTGGCATTGGATAACCACCACACCGTCATACCAATCGATAATTAATCCGGGTAAAAAATCGCCTTCACCGTTTATCAAACGGAAAACATTGGTTTCTTTGTTATCGAAAAAGCCTAACTGTTTACGATAATTAATTGCCGATAAAAACTTTTCTTCCCAAAATTTGAAATTGATATTCCTTTGTTCAAAAGACAATATTTTGACTGAAATACTGTCATGTTGAATGTAGCCTGTAGCCAAATATTGTTTGTCGGCAGAATAGATTTCTACAATATCGCCTTCGGCCAAAGCGCTGATATCGGAAGCCAACGCACCGGAAAAAACCCAAGGATGGAAACGTTGTAAAGATTTTTCTTTGCCGTGTTTGAGATAAATTTTGGGGAACATTTTTTGAAAGTGTAATGAATAATGAAAAACGAAAAATTCTTGTAAAATACTGAATCCTATCTGAATAAAAAAACAAGCCTAAAATCCAACCAATTATTTAATATTTACAGCATGTATTTTATAGCCATAACTTTAAACAGAAAAACTTTTGCAAATTTACAGAAAAAATCCCACGACAGTTTTAACTATCATGGGATTTCAAAACAAAACAAAATGAACTTTATAAAAGCGTTTTCAGCTTCTCTAAAGCTTTGTCGTAATCGGGATGCTGGGTGTTTTCTTTTACATATTCAACATACACAACAGTTCCCGTTTTATCAATGATAATGATGCCACGGTTCAATATTCGAAGTTCTTCGATCAAGAACCCGTATTTTAATCCGAAATCGGTATCTTTATGGTCAGAAACGGTTTCAATACTTTTAATATCTGCCGTTCCGCAATAGCGTTTCAAAGCAAAAGGCAAATCGCACGAAATGCTGATAAATTGTACTTGAGGTAAATTCGCAGCTTCCTGATTAAAACGGCGTGTCTGCAAATCGCAAACGCCTGTATCAATGGATGGCACTGAAGAAATCACACATACTTTACCGCTATAGTCGAACAATTTAAACGGTGTTAAATCTGTTTTTACAGCTGTAAAATCCGGCGCTTTTTCTCCAACCACTGTAAGATCTCCCAATAATGTAATGGGATTATTTAAAAAGGTTACCAAACCTGTGTTTCTTTTCATAGTTAATATCGTTTTTATTAATAATATCTAACAACATAAAATGAAATTTGTTCAAATCTTTTATTTGTTTTTCAACCTTATAAAAGGTATCAATATCTCTTCCATTGAAACACCACCATGCTGGAATGTATTGGTATAATAATTCACATAATGGTTGAAATTATTGGGATAGGCGAAAAAATCGCTGCCTTTGGCAAAAATATAAGGCGACGTTATATGCAATTTGGGTAAAAAAATCTTTTGAGCGTCTTTTACTTCAAAAACCTCATTGGGGTTGTAAGACAATAAGCGTCCTACTTTATACCTCAAATTCACAGACACATCTTTGTCGCCGGTTACCTTCACAGGATTTTTAATTTTTACAGAACCATGGTCGGTGGTAATAATCATAGTCACGTTTTTTTCGGACAAAGCTTTGATAATATCCAGCAGTGGCGAATGTTGGAACCAAGACAAAGTAAGATCTCTGTACGCTTCTTCATCGTCGGCAAGTTCCCTGACTATATTTAATTCTGTGCGGGCATGCGACAACATGTCGATAAAATTATACACAATAACATTCAACTTATTGTGCATCAGTTTACCTACACTTTCAGCCAAACGTTTCCCATACTGCAAATTCAAAACTTTATTGTAACTCGTTTTTTCGCGTATTCCGTGCCGTTTCAGATTTTCAATAAGCAACTCATGCTCATACTGGTTTTTGTGGCCTTCTTCGTCTTCATTCAACCAATAATTGGGATATTTTTTTTCAATTTCGGAAGGCATTAGGCCGGAAAAAAGCGCATTCCGGGCAAATTGCGTCGTGGTGGGTAAAATACTGTAATAAAGCGATTCGTCTTCCACCTTAAAATACTGCTCTATCAAAGGCATCAGGTATTTCCATTGGTCATAACGGAAATTATCTATCACCAAGAGAAAAACAGGGTTATCGTTACTCATTAAAGGAAAAAGCTTTTCCCTTAGCACAGTATGCGATTGCAAGGGACGTTCCTCCGTTTTACCGTTCAGCCAATCGATGTAATTATTTTCATAATATTTACAAAACAACAAATTAGCTTCATCCTTTTGCTGTTTCAGTATTTCATGAATATAAGGGTCGTCGGTTTTGTTTAACTCCAAATCCCAAAATACCAACTTTTGATAAATTTCCATCCATTCTTTAAAATTGGGACGGTTGTTTATTTCCATGCTTATTTCACGGAATTTTTGCTGATAGTTTGAAGTACTTTTTTCGGTGACCAACCGTTTGGTATCCAGATACTTTTTTAGTGTAAGCAGAATTTGATTAGGATTAACGGGCTTTATCAGAAAATCGAAAATTTTACCACCAATGGCCTCTTCCATAATCTGTTCTTCCTCGTTTTTGGTAATCATAATTACCGGAATGCTGCTATACTGGTTTTTAATCATATCGAGGGTTTCCAAACCTGAAAGCCCTGGCATATTTTCATCCAAAAACACAATATCAATTTCTTGGGTTTTCAGTGCGTCCAACGCCTCATTTCCACTTGCAACAGGGATTACTTCGTATTGTTTTTCTTTTAAAAAAAGGATATAAGGCTTCAGAAGATCTATTTCATCATCAGCCCAAAGAATTTTTATATTTTCCATTAAAAATAAGAATTTTAAAACTAGATCAACTTTTTGTTTAAGTCTCAAAAATAACGCCAAAATTCCATTTTTCGTGTAAAAAGCAATTAAAATTTAACCTTATACTATGAGAAACTGATTTTAAGATGGGTAATATCAACAGTGATAATGAAATTTATAATGAAGATATATAGATATAGATTTTCTTAAAAAGCCTTTAATTGTGTATTTTTTTAAACCCTTCGCCAAAAATCTCATTGGTTTCCATGATGGTAATGAAGGCGTTAGGATCTATCTCGTGAATAGCTTTCTTTAGTTTTATCAATTCTTTTCTGTTCACGGCACTGAAAATAATCTTTTTATCTTCATTGGTGTACATCCCGATTCCTTTCAGGAAGGTACCGCCACGTTCTAGATTCTCCAAAATAAATTTGGAAATAATATCATGTTTTTCAGAAATAATAAACAAGGCCTTTTTCCTGTGAAATCCTTCCACAACAAGATCAATCACTTTTCCGGTAACAAAAATGGTAATCCATGAATACAATGGAATAGTCCAATCCTGAAAAACGGCAAGCCCAACAAGTACAATAATAGAATCTATAATAGTAACCAATAAGCCCAAAGGAAGATGTGTATATTTTCTTAAAATCATGGCAATGCTGTCTGTTCCGCCGGAACCGCCATCCACTCTAAAAATGAACCCCACTCCCGCACCAATCAATACGCCGCCGAAAATGGCAGAAAGCAAAGGATCGTTAGGTGCAAGGGCAACAATCGGAATGCCGCTATAGTCAAGAAAAAACATGCAGGAAAGCATTCCCAATACTGTTTTAATACCAAAATGAGGTCCCAAAGTAAGAACAGCTACAATGGTAATGGGGATATCCAATAAAAATCCTGCTGTGCCTATGGGAAATCCGCCGTTAGGCATTCCCATTTTAGGGAAAAGGCCTTCGGTTAAAAAATTGATAACAATTCCCAAACCGTAAACTCCGCCTGGGACAATGTGATGGGGTGTGACAAAAAAATTGAAGCCAGAAGCCAATAAAAATGATCCCAAAACTATAGAGCCGTAGGTCGTAAAATTCGCTTTTGTAAATATTTTCTTCTTTGTAATAATAGACATAAATTGCATGTTTGTTCTGTCTACAAAGATACGATTTAGTCCTGAAAGGAGAAAAAATAAATAGATATTCTGTGGATTAAAATTCTGAAAGATTGATTTATTGCAAAATAGA
>JAVBMO010000195.1:0-9223 GCA_031552355.1 Bacteroidales bacterium
GTAGGTATCTTAGATGAAAGTCATTTGCCTCGCCTGTTCGAACGATTCTACCGCATCAATGAAGGGCGTACCCGCGACACCGGCGGTTCCGGATTAGGCTTGTCTATTGTCAAAAATGCGATTGCTTTCCACAAAGGAACCGTCGTCGTGAAAAACAAAGCCGAAGGCGGCCTGGAATTTTTGTTTAAGTTGGGGAAATGTAAATAATGGGGAATGCAAAATAAGCTCCAATTATGTAATCATTCAATTTTTCTCTACAAGATAATGAAAGGGTTGTTGAAAAAGCCGTACCTTTGTCTGTCAATAAAAGGTTTTATATTCTTAACCTCTAACCAGTGCCATTTGAATATTTTGTAGCCCAACGTTTTTCAAAAAACGAGAAAGCAAGATTTTCTCGTCCTATCATCCGCATTGCTACTATAAGTATAGCTTTGGGTGTGGCTGTAATGTTGATTTCTTTGGCGGTTCTCAGAGGATTTCAAGGAGAGATAAAACAAAAAGTGGTTGGTTTTGGTTCGCATATTCAAGTAAAACCTTTCCAGGCAAGTAATGCTTTTGAAAATAAACCTTTAGATACTCGCCGGGCTGATTTTCAAACCATCAGTCATTTCGACCATGTTGTCAAAATACAGCCCTATGCGTATTTGGGTGGGCTTGTTAAAACCGATGAACAAATACAAGGCATTTTGCTGAAAGGGCTAACTTCCGCAGCCGACACAACTTTCTTCAGCAAAAATATGCTTGAAGGGAGTTATTTTCGTTTTTCGGATAGTTTGCCTTCCAATGAAGTGATTATTTCTTCGGTTTTAGCCTCTAAACTGAAATTGAAACTGCATGACAAACTACATGTTTATTTCTTTTTAGACAACAATCTCAGGGCAAGGAGTTTGAAAGTAGCCGGGATTTATAAAACCGGACTCAATTCCTTTGATGAAAAGTTTATCATTGGCGATTTGAAACAAATTCAGCGTTTGAACAAATGGGAACCTTGGGAATCGGAAGGCATGGAGGTTTTGGTTTCCGATTTTGACCATTTGCCCATAGTGGCAGAAAATATTTACAACCAAATTGGCTATGACCTTACCATAGAAACCATCGACAGTTTGCAACCTGCATTATTTTCCTGGTTAAACCTTTTAGACACCAACGTAGTGGTAATTTTTGTGGTTATGCTGGCCGTCTCTGTTGTCTGCATTATATCCACCTTGTTGATTATGATTTTTGAAAAAACTTCGGAAATTGGGATTTTAAAAACTTTAGGCGCTTCAAACAGACAAATCAGAAAAATCTTTCTCATAGAATCTTCATTCATTATTTTGAAAGGAATCTTTTCGGGTGCTTTATTGGCATCTGTGCTTTGTTTGATACAATCCTACTTCAAAATTCTTAAATTAGATAGCCAAAGTTTTCTTTTGGACTATGTTCCTGTTTATTTTAAACTGGATGCACTATTCTTTGTAAGCGTCGGAACATTGGCAATATGCTTTATAGCTCTACTCCTCCCTTGTTTGATTATTTCTAATATTGTTCCGGCAAAAACCATTCGTTTTGAATGAAAAAAAGCCAAATGTAAATACAACATTCGGCTTTTCAACTTTCATTCTACAATTTCTTACATCAGCACAATATCAATAATTTCAATCATTTGATCGACATAATGGAATTTTAAGCCTTGCAAATATTCAGGTTTAATATCTTCTATATCGCGTTTGTTTTCTTTCGAAAGAATAATATCCGTGATTTTGGAGCGTTTGGCTGCCAAAATCTTTTCTTTGATACCACCAACAGGCAAAACTTTTCCACGTAAGGTAATTTCGCCGGTCATGGCAAAGTAGGAACGGACTTTGCGTTTTGTGAAAGCCGAAGCCAAGGCAGTGAACATGGTAATTCCCGCAGAAGGGCCGTCTTTGGGTGTGGCGCCTTCAGGAACATGCACATGCACATTGTTTTCTTCAAATAAAACAGGGTCAATATTCAGCTCTTTGGTGTGGGCTTTCAGATATTCAAAAGCCAAAGTAGCCGATTCTTTCATCACATCGCCCAAATTTCCGGTCAAAGTAAGGCTTCCTTTCCCTTTGCTCAAACTTGCTTCGATAAAAAGAATTTCGCCACCAACGGAAGTCCAAGCCAAACCTGTTACTACGCCCACCATATCCGATTGCAACAAGGAATCGGACGTATGGATGGGAAGCCCCAAAATGGTTTTCAGTTCCTCGGCTTTCACCTCTTTTTTGGTTTTCTTTTTGTTGACAATATCTACAGCGCGATTCCTGATGATTTTGGCAATATTTTTTTCCAATTGGCGAACGCCCGATTCACGAGTATATTCGTCAATGATTTTTTCAAGTAAACTATCGGAAAATGCTACCTTATCAGATTTAAGCCCGTTTTCTTTCAATTGCTTGGGAACCAAATGGCGTTTGGCAATTTCTATTTTTTCCTCAAGAATATAGCCGGGAATTTCGATAATTTCCATACGGTCTCTCAAAGCAGGATGAATGGTGTTCAAAGTGTTTGCCGTAGCCACAAACATTACTTTCGACAAATCATAATCCACTTCCAAATAATTGTCGTGGAAGGCCGTATTCTGCTCGGGGTCAAGCACCTCAAGCAAAGCAGCCGCAGGGTCGCCATTGACAGACATACCTAAAACTTTATCAATTTCATCCAAAAGGAAAACCGGATTAGAAGATTTCACTTTCAAGATACTTTGGACAATTCGTCCCGGCATGGCGCCGATATACGTTTTGCGGTGTCCACGAATTTCTGCTTCATCGCGCAAACCGCCCAAAGCCATGCGGACATATTTTCGCCCCAAAGCCGATGCCAAAGATTTTCCCAACGACGTTTTTCCAACCCCCGGAGGCCCAACCAAACAAAGGATGGGTGATTTCATATCGCCTTTCAATTTCAAGACTGCCAAATATTCCAAAATACGTTTTTTCACTTTGTCTAAACCAAAGTGGTCGCCATCCAAAACTTCTTGGGCGTGTTTTAAGTCGAAATTATCTGAAGTGCATTCATTCCAGGGCAAATCCACCAAAGTGTTCAAATAATTGATTTGAACCGAAAAATCGGGAGACGAAGGATGAAGCCTTTGCAGTTTATTCATTTCTTTATCAAAAACTTTGGCAATTTCTTCCGGCCAATTTTTCTTTTCTGCCCGTTCTCTAAGTTCTTGAATTTCTTGCTCATGCGGCGCACCGCCCAATTCTTCCTGAATAACACGAAGTTGTTGATTCAGAAGATGGTCCCTTTGCTGTTTATCCAAATCATTGCGGACTTTTTGGTGTATTTGATTCCGAACTTCAGCCACTTGGATTTCTTTGGTAAGAAATTCCAATAATTTTTCGGCTCTTTCGGTCAAAGTACCGGCTTCCAACAAAAGTTGCTTATCGGCCACATTGATAGGCAGATTCGAGGAAATAAAATTAACAAGTAATTTTTTGTTTTCCAGATTTTTAATAGCAAAAAGAGTTTCCGGTGGCAGGTTTTGGTTTTCCCTTGCCAATTGTTCGTAGGTTTCTTTTATGGTTGTAACCAAATTGTTGAAATTCGTTTTCCCTTTTCCCTCGGCAGCATCGGCATAGCTACGTATTTTGGCAACAAAATACGGTTCTTCCTGTATAAAATTTTCTATCGTAAAACGCTTGATACCTTGAATAATAACCATGGTGTTGCCATTGGGCATTTCCAAAGTTTTTAAAATTCTTACCACGGTTCCATTGGTGTACAAATCGCTGTCAAAAGGGTCGTCGCTATCGTTTTTTTGCGCAACAACGCCCACAAATTGTTTGTTTTTCTTGGCGTCCTTAACCAAACGTATGGATTTATTTCGTGCTGCCGTAACGGGAATTACCACGCCCGGAAAAATCACATTGCCACGCAAAGGAAGAATGGGCAACTCTTCCGGTATTTCCATCTTGTTAAAAGAACTGTCGTCGCCATCCGCAATAATTGAAATAAATTCCGTTTCACCTTGCATAATACCTGCCAATTCTGCTGTATCGTTAAAAAATTCTTTGTCAATCATTTTTGTAAAATCTTCTGTCTTAAATTATTATAGCCAAACAAAATTTTCTGTTCTATTGTTCAAAATCAAACGCTTATAAAAACGAAAAAAGCCATAGAATAGTACATCTTATTAGCTTTTTTCGTTAAAAAAATATTTCAAAGTAAAATGAAGAAGAACTATCTCTTAGCTCTTTCCATTTTTTTATAAACATAGGTAAAAATGTCCATTTCTTCTTTCGACATTTCTTTATTTCTCCGTGCCATTTTAGCATTGGCTACCTGAATAGCTTTTTCCAATTCGAACAATTTGAAGCCGGCATTTCCGCCCCAGCTGAAAGAAGGAATATAGTTTCTTTGGTAGCCGTGTCCGAAAATGTTTGTGCTGATTCCGATAACACTTCCTGTGTTGAACATGGTATTGATTCCACACATGGAATGGTCGCCGAAAATGGTTCCACAGAATTGCAATCCTGTAGGAACAAATTTACGTACGGGAACCGACCAAAGTCGAACTTCGTCATAAGTATTTTTCAAGTTCGAGGTATTGGTGTCTGCGCCTAAATTACACCATTCGCCCATTACCGAATGGCCGAGAAAACCATCGTGAGCCTTGTTGGAATAACCGAAAATAACCACACAATTCAACTCTCCGCCAACTTTTGAATGTGGGCCTACGGTTGTGGCGCCATAAATTTTTGCCGACATTTTTACTGTGGCTTCCTCGCAAAGAGCAAAAGGCCCTCTGATACAGGCGTTTTCCATAATCTCAGCGTTTTTGCCGATATAAATGGGGCCGGTTAATCCATTTAAAGAAGAACATTCAACTGTAGCGCCTTCTTCTACAAAAATATTTTCTTCGCCCAAAACTCTGTTCGAAGCGCTCAATTTTTTAGATTTACGCCCTTTGGTAAGCAATTCGAAATCTTCTCTCAAAGCACGGTCGTTCAAGTTAAAAATATCCCAAGTATTTGAAACTTTGATAAAAGTCTCTTTTATTTCAATTTCTTCAATATCTGTATCGCCGCCCAAATCTTCCACTTCGTTGTACGAAACATTCATGGCAACAATATATTCGCCACAGGTAATGGCTTGGTTGGGTTTCAACGATTTTATCTTTTCTGCCAATTCTTTTGTAGGACAAATAGAACCATTGATAAGGGTGTTGTTTTCGGCCTTATTCAAAGGATATTTTTTGGCAAGATAGCTTTCCGTTAATGTTGAAGTGGCATCTTTCAACATTTTTTCCCATTTTTCACGAATGGTTAAAATCCCAATGCGAATGTCACAAACGGGACGCAAATAAGTCAACGGCAACAAATTTGCTCTTGTAGCATCGTCAAATAAAATGTAGTTCATGTGTTGTTGGTTTTGTTGTTTTGGTTGCTGAAAATCTGTTTTGTAATAAAAAACAAAAGCGCTTAATTTTTGGAAAGAGCGCTTTTGTTTACATCATAAGACAAGATTTTTTTTAATTATTTCTTGTTGTCAATATGTTTTTTGTATTTATTCATAAATTTATCTACGCGACCAGCTGTATCCACCAATTTAACTTTTCCTGTGAAGAAAGGATGAGAGGTATTCGAAATTTCAAGCTTAATCAAAGGATATTCCTTTCCATCTGTAAAAACAACGGTTTCTTTTGTGTTAGCACATGTTTTTGTTAAAAACATGTGATCATTAGACATATCTTTAAAAACGCACAATCTGTAGCTTGAAGGATGAATTTCTTTTTTCATTTTTTTCTTTGTATTTGCCGTTTAAACAACCTTTTTAAACGAGTGATTTTTTAAAATTTTCTATTTATTTTCCGTGCAAAGATAGGTTTATTTCTTTGATAAAGCAAGTCAAAATGCAAAAAATCTTATTAAATAACAGAATTACAAATGGGTAAGTATCATTAACATAGTTTCAATATTCAATTTGCACACTATTTTTACCAAAAAGACGTTTGAAAAGGTGTTTACAAAATGGGGTCTAAATTGCTATCTATTTTGTAAATTTGCAAATTCAACTTTTGGAAAGAAAATTTTACATACAATATCAAAAAATAATAAAACGGAAATGAAAAAGTTATTGATTCTGTTATTTTTAAGCGTTGGCACATTGGCTTTTGCCAAAAATACAGACTATAAAATTACTGTAAAAATAGAAAATTCAAAAGACACATTATTGCTGATGGGCAATTATTTTGCAGATAAGCAGTATGTGTTAGATTCGGCTTTTATTAATAAAAAAGGTGTTTTTGTCTTTTCCAGTAAAGAAAAAGAACTTTTGCCCGGAATGTATTTCTGTTCCACTTCGTCCGGCCACCATTTTGATTTTGTGATTGGCGAAGGCCCCATAGATTTTTCATTCAAAACCAAAGATGACAATTTTGTAAAATATATGGAAGTGTCGAATTCAACGGATAACAAACTTTTTTACGATTTTACCAAAAAGAATTTTTTTACTTACACAGCCATAGATTCGTTGCGTAATTTACAAAAGGGTTCTAAAGATTCTGTAAAGATTCAGGAACAAATAATGGACATTGCGCAAAAAATGGATACTTTTAAATTGACTTTTATGGACAAGTATCCCAAACACTTGTTGACCTATATCTTTAAAGCCACACAACCTATAGATGTACCCGAAGCTCCTGCCGATGTTGACAGTACAAAGAAACGGGAATGGCAATACAGGTACTATTGCGACCACTATTTCGACAATGTTGCGTTAGATTATGACGGCATGATTCGTACGCCGGCGTCGGTTTTCTACGATAAATTCAATACCTATTTTGACAAGGTAATTTACGGACTTCCTGTGGATACGGTGATTAAATATGTGGACAAGGTTATTGAAAAAACAAAGCCCAGCAAAGAAATGTTTAAGTATGCGGTTTGGTTTTTGTCGAATAAATATCTGCAAAGCTCTATTATGACCTACGATGCTGTGTATGTACATTTAATAAAAAAATATTATGCTTCCGGCGATGCTTTTTGGGCAACCCCTTCGTCTATTGAAGAAGAAACGAAAAGGGCCAACCGCTGGGAAAAACTATTGATTGGCAAAGTGGCACCCGATGTGGCTACAACCGACACCAACGGAAGGTGGATTTCTTTGCATGGCATCAAAGCAAAAAACACTTTGTTGATTTTTTGGTCGCCGGAATGCGGCCATTGTGCGACGATTGTTCCGCAATTTCACGATTTTTACCTGAAACACAAAGATGAATACGGCTTGGAAGTGTATGCCATCAATGTTGATATAGAGGAAGTTGATAAATGGAAAGAGTTTATCAAAAAGCACAATTTCCAATGGATAAACACCAATGGAAAAGAGTCGAATATGAATTGGAAAGATGTATACGATGTGTACAAAACACCGGTTATTTATTTGGTAAACGAGAAAAAAGAAATTATTGGAAAGCATTTGGATGTGGAGCTTTTGGAAAGGATTTTGAAAGACCAAAAAAATTCAGAATCAATGGATACTCCCACTAAAAAGTAACATTGCTATAATTCTCAATTTTCCACTGTATGAAGGTAAAAACACAATATTTTTGTCAGAATTGCGGCGCTCAATCAGCCAAATGGATTGGAAAATGTCCGCATTGTGGGGAATGGAATACCTATGTGGAAGAAGTATTGCAAAAAGATACCGACAACAAATGGTCTAAGCAAAATATTGTGCACCAAACGAGTACGCCTGTCCGTATTTCCGAAATTAAATATGATGAAACCCTTCGGATGGACTCCTTTAACAAGGAACTGAATCGTGTATTGGGCGGTGGAATTGTTCCCGGAAGTTTGGTGTTGGTGGGTGGCGAACCCGGAATAGGAAAATCGACTTTGCTTTTGCAAGTAGCTCTTTTGATAAAAAATACGAAAGTTCTTTATATAAGCGGCGAGGAAAGTGAACAGCAAATAAAAATGCGAGCAGAACGCATTGCACCGGGAAATAATAACTGCTACATTTTGACAGAAACTTCCAGCAATCAGATATTTCACGCATTGGAAGATATAAAGCCCGAGTTGGTTATTGTCGATTCCATACAAACCATGCAGACAAGTTCGGTAGAATCTTCGCCGGGAAGTGTTTCGCAAATCAGGGAATGTACTTCCGAATTTCAGCGATATGCCAAAACCACCGGCGTACCTGTTTTTCTGATTGGACACATTACCAAAGAAGGAAATTTGGCAGGCCCTAAAGTATTGGAACACATGGTGGATTGTGTTTTGCAGTTCGAAGGCGACAGAAATCATGGCTACCGCATTTTGCGTTCCATGAAAAATCGTTTTGGTTCCACTTCGGAATTGGGAATTTATGAAATGCAAAGTTCCGGGCTGCGCGAAGTGCTGAATCCTTCGGAAATACTGCTTTCGCAACGCGATGAATTATTGAGTGGAACAGCCATTGCCGCCACTTTGGAAGGCGCCCGCCCCATTTTGATAGAAACTCAGGCTTTGGTAAGCACCGCTGTATATGGAGTTCCGCAAAGATCTGCTACCGGTTTGGATTTGCGTCGTTTGTCCATGTTGCTGGCTGTGCTGGAAAAACGTTGTAACTTTAAGCTTGGCGCCAAAGATGTCTTTTTGAATATTGCCGGCGGAATTCGTGTGGACGACCCCGCCATTGATTTGGCTGTGGTTTCTGCCGTGTTATCTTCAAGTCAGGATTTGGCCATAAATCCTAAAATTTGCCTTTCGGGCGAAATCGGCCTTTCGGGCGAAATACGCCCCATCAACAAAATAGAACAACGCATTGCTGAAGCCGATAAATTGGGCTTTGAAAAAATTATTATTTCCAAATACAATGTCAAATCTTTGGAACGGAAAAACTACCAAATAGAAATTGTTCCGGTTGGAAATATCGAAAACGTTTTTCGGGCATTGTTTGTTTGATTTGGGTTTCATAAGTATTCGTCAAAATCTCCCATTTTTATTTTAAATCAATAAAAATCTGTAAATTAAATTTACAATAAATCCTCAGAAAATCTAATAGGATTGCTCCGTGAGCGTGTCCTTGTAAACAATAGACTTCTTCGGAAAATAGTTTAGTGTAGTTTTTTTATCTTTGCACTATGAAGGATATAGAAAAATTGAGTTCGACGCAATTTAAACGTTTAACCGGAGTTAATTTGACCAAATGCTGGAAGTATTGAATGAATCCAAGGCCAAAGCAAGAAAATATCCAAGCCGAGGAACACCACCCAAATTGAGTAATG
>JAVBMO010000092.1:0-13165 GCA_031552355.1 Bacteroidales bacterium
TTTTCTTCCCGTTTTTCTTTACATTTGCACTGTGGCACTGAGGACAGTAGAGTATGATTGTGATTTGCATTTTACAAAAATACTCTTATTTTTCCTGAGTGTCACTTATTTATAGCAGCATACTTTTTATAACACCACTTATTTTTTTACAAACATCATACAGTTTAAAACAAATATTTTTCACTTATCTTTGCACTCGATATTAATGACCATTTTTCATTATACAACATAAATACTCAAAAAACATGAAAAAGATTTTGATTTTCAGCCTGCTGTTTGTGGCTTGTTTTTCAATCCAAGCACAAAAACAAATTACAATGGAAGACATTTGGTCTAAAGGTACTTTCAGGCCGAAACGTATTAGTGAAATCCGTTCTATGAACGATGGAGAGCATTATTGTATATTGAGCTCTAAAAGTATTGAAAAATACGAATACAAAACAGGAAAGAAAATAGAAGATATTGTCGTTTTTGCTAATCTGACCCCTGCATTGGGAAGTATTTTCAATTACAGTTTCAGCGCCGATGAAAAGAAGATTCTTCTGACAACCAAAATGACACTTATTTACAGATATTCTTTTTCTGCCGAATATTATGTTTATGACTTAACTGCCCAAAAATTAACACCTTTGTCGGAAAATGGTGCTCAGAATTTGGCAGAATTTTCACCCGATGGTAAAAAAATTGCTTTTACAAGAGGAAATAATTTATTTATCAAAGATTTGGAAAGCAATCAAGAAAATCAAATTACTTTTGACGGGAAAAAGAATGCCATTATTAATGGGGGAACAGACTGGGTGTATGAAGAAGAATTTAGCATTGACAAAGGTTTTTTCTGGTCGGAAAATGGTTCCGAAATTGCATTTTACAGATTCGATGAGTCGGCCGTGAAAGAATTTTCTTTTACCCTTTGGGGAAAGCTATACCCTGATGAATATACTTATAAATATCCCAAAGCCGGTGAAGTTAATTCCGTTGTAGATGTTTTGGTTTATAATCTCGCTTCAGGGAAAACGCTGAAACTAAATACCGGTAGTGAAAACGACCAATATATCCCTCGTTTTCAATGGACAAAAGAAGAAAATAAATTGATGATTTTGCGAATGCCGCGCCTGCAAAACCAAGTAGAATTTTTGTTGGCAGACACCAAAAACAATCAAATTCAGACAATATATAAAGAAGACAACAGCCACTACATTGACGAACCAAAGGAAATTTATTTTCTAAATGACAAAAAACAGTATCTGTATATGTCTGAAAAAGGAGGATACACACATATTTATATGTTCGATTTGACAGGAAAAGAAATCAAACAAATTACTACCGGATCTTTCGATATAGCCAATATCGAATTTGTTGACGAAAAAAACAAGCTCATTTATTACACTTCGGCAGAATCTTCGCCAATCAATAGAGATTTGTATTCCATTGATTTTTCCGGCAAGAAAAAAACTAAAATTTCTAAAGATTTGGGAACTTATCGCGTAAGTTTCAGCAAAAGTGGAAAATATTACATCAATAATTATTCCAATGCCAATACGCCTTCCATTTACAGCATCAACAATCAAAAAGGTGCAACTTTGGTTGCATTGGAAGATAACAAAACGTTGGTTGATATAATGAAGGAATATGGAAATGAACAGACTGCCTTTGGTTCTTTCAAAAGCTCAACAGGCATTGACTTGAATTATTCCATTATAAAACCTGCCAATTTCGACAGCACAAAAAAACATCCTATTTTATTTTATGTGTATGGTGGCCCCGGAAGTCAAACCGTTTTAAACAGTTTTGAGCCGGGAAATTACTTCTGGTTCAGATCTCTTGCCCAACGTGGATATGTGGTTATTTCGGTGGATGGAAGAGGAACGGGATTCCGTGGACAAGATTTCAAAAAATGCACCTACCGCGAATTGGGAAAATACGAATCTGACGACCAGATTGAAGCAGCCAAATATTTCGGCAACCTGCCTTGGGGCGACAAAGACCGTATCGGTATTTTTGGATGGAGCTTTGGCGGCTATATGTCCACATTAGCCATAACCAAAGGCGCCGATTATTTCAAGACAGCCATTGCCGTTGCTCCTGTAACCACTTGGCGTTATTACGACGATGTTTATACAGAACGTTTTATGGCTTTACCGAAAGACAATGCTGCCGGTTACGACCAAAATTCCCCTTTCAATTATATTTCAAAAATGAAAGGAAACTATTTACTGATACACGGTTCTGCCGACGACAACGTGCATCTTCAAAATGCGATGGATTTTACCACAGCGTTAGTTAATGCAAACAAAGCTTTCGACATGTTCATTTATCCAAATAAAAACCATAGCATTTATGGCGGAAACACGCGATTGCATTTATACAACAAGATGGATAAATTTATTCTGGAGAAATTATAATTCGTAAAGTAAAAGAAAATTCAAGTTGTGAAAAAAATTCAGTTCCTATTCTGTTGCTTTTTGCTATTCTGTGGGCTTAACTCTTGTAAATCCACAGATAAAACAGTCATAACGGCAAAGAAAGAAGCTCCCGGTTTGAGCGAAGTAAAATGGAAAATGGTTTCCTTTAAAGGGAAAGAAGTCAATGCAGGTGATATTGAAAGTCAAATCAGCATTCATATAAACGAAGAAGCAAAAACCATTTCAGGGTATTCGGGATGCAATCAATATTTTGGCGACATAACCATTTTTGAACCGGAAAGAATTAGATTTGAAAAAATAGGCAGTACAAAAAGAGCCTGTCCACAAAATAATATGCAAATAGAAAAAACCTATTTGAATTCCCTCGACAAAATCAATGGGTACAAAGTTTCACAAACAGAATTGCAACTTTTGCAAAACGAAAAAGTACTGTATATTTTTGAAAAAGAATAATTAATATATTCTTAACAGCCATAATCTTCCAAACTTAACACCACAAGTTTGGAAGGTTTTTTTATTTTCACTACTAATTTCCAAAATTTATTTTATCTTCTAAACGAAAGTTTTTAGAGATATAGATACTGTATATAAAATACTTATAAACACTTAAAACTCTATTTTTCTATACCAATAATAAGTTTGAAAGGTGTTTGATTGAAAATTATTGATTTTTTTTTCAAAATTTTCGCAAAAATCGTATATTTTTGCAAAAGATTTTGTCTATATAAATGACCGAGAAAGAACAAAAGCTTTTTACGCTACTTGAGGATTGTAAAAAAGGTAAACGTGTTGCCCAAAAGGAACTATTTGATTCCTATAAGGGCCGTATGTATGCTGTGTGTTTGCGATATGCTAAAAGCAGAGAAGAAGCCGAAGATATGATGATTGAAGGGTTTGGCAAAATTTTTGCATCACTAAATTCATATAATTACAAAGGTTCTTTCGAAGGGTGGATGCACCGAATAATGGTTTTTACGGCAATTAACACCTATTATGCCAATGTTCGCCATAACACAACAGTTGAAATAGAGGAGTATTCGGAAGAAAACGATTTAAAGATACCTGAAAGTAATATTGAATACAACGTATTACTAGAACTAATTCAAGAACTTCCAGAACAACAACGGCTGATTTTTAACATGATAGCAATAGACGATTATTCTGCAAAATCAGTTGCTGAAGATTTGGATATGCCGATTGGAGCTGTAAAAAGAGAATATAGTAATGCAGCAAAAAACATGCAGGATAAACTAAGAAAAATAACAACTTAAGATAAATGAAGGTTTCTGAACTATTTAAAAAACAATTTAAGGATCTAAGCATTGAGCCGGCACCCGAAGTATGGGATCGCCTGTCTCAACAGCTGGATGCTTCTATTGTTAAAAGTAAAGAATCGAAAAAACCTTCTAAAAAAATTATTTTAAGAATCAGCACATGGGCATCAATTGCCGCTATACTGATTATAGGTGTTTTTATTACTCTAAGATTGCAATCGCCCTCATTGCCCGAAAATGGCAGTAGTTCTAATATTGCAAACTATCAATCTGATTCACAAAAAGAATCCGTTTTACAAAAAGAAACGGAAACTTTACCGGTAACTACTGACAAGAAATACCACCGCAAAAAGATAGCCCGGACTAAAATACAAACATCTTTATCCCAAAAAGGTATTGTAGAGGAAGAAACTTCTGCAAAAGCAGAGGAAATTATTGCAGTTGCCATAGAAGAAGACAGTAATACCAATAGACCTCGCAAGTGGAGACGGAAAAGAACACCTGCTCCTGTAATCACAGAATCCGAATTGGCACAAAATGTTGCTGAAATAATGAAAGCTCACATGGCGGCCAACAGTGGTGTGCTTGGTTCGCTAAAGCACAGCTACCCAAGCAATATTCCTACTTATTTGGACAGAGTGGTTGGCAACAAATATCATGCTAATACTGCTTTGGCTTCAACAAACAAAGCTTTGGTACTTTCAGCCCTTCAAGTATCAGATATTGTAACGCCTAATGATGACGGTATAAATGATACATGGGAAATTTACGGACTTGAAAACTATAATTCTTACTCATTGGTTGTAACTACAGTCAAGGGAAATATTGTTTTCAGATCTGATAATTACACCAATGATTGGGGTGGGGAAGATTTAGCCACCGGCAGTTATTTTTATGTTTTAAAAGTAAATTACGACAATGGTGGCGAAATGACAAAGAAAGGTCTTGTCAGCATTCTTCGATAGTTGAGGCTAATTTGCTTTACACAAACGATAATAAGCTCTTTGACATTTTCCACAGACACTTTCCCTTATACTAACTAATTTTTCCTTTTTTTCTAAATAACACAAGTACAAAGCAATTCTATTTTGTGCTGTGAAACTACTATTTCTCAAAGTGTTTAGATTCATATATTAATAGTGTGAAATTTTCTCGTTGAAAACGAGGTATTCATAATTAATTACAAACTAATAGAAAAAACATGGAAAGAAAAAATTTACTAAAGTTTAATGGCTCCGGCGGTACTTTGTTTGGGCTTACAATTGTTAATACACTGCTCACAGTGATCACCCTCGGGCTTTATTATCCTTGGGCAAAAGTGAAATATCTAAAATTCTACTATCAAAATTTAACTTTGTCCAACGACCATTTTTCATTTCACGGAACAGGGGCGGAAATGTTTAAAGGGTTTATCAAAGCTTTTCTTCTCATCATAGGACTACTTGGTATTTATGGTATTTGTGTTGCCGTTAAGGTGCCTTTTTTAGCTCTTGTCGGAATGCTGGTATATTTAACCGGATTTATATTCCTTATCCCAATCAGTTTACATGGAACTTACCGCTACAGGCTCGCAAAAACCTCTTGGCGTTCAATCCACTTTGGTTACAGAGGGAATATAACAGAACTTATCAAACTTTTTTTGAAAGGCTTCGGATTAACTTTAGTCACATTTGGGATTTACAGTTCTTGGTTTGAAATAAATTTAAGAAAATATATCTACAAACATATCCGTTTCGGCAATGCGAAATTTAACTTTACAGGCAATGGGAATGAATATTTTTTCATCAATCTGAAAGGTATGTTTTTGACTATCATTACATTGGGTATCTATTCTTTTTGGTATTCAGCAGAATTATTCAGATATCACTATAAAAATACTGAAGTTGAACACAATGGACAAATTTATCGCTTAAATTCAAACGTTTCAGGTGGAAGTGTTTTTGGTTTGTACTTTGTCAACGGACTAATTATAAGCTTTACTTTAGGCTTGGGTTTTGCTTGGGCTAAAGTAAGAGAAATGAAATTTTTTGCAGAAAATATCCTTATTCCTGAAGAATTAGACACTGACAATATAACTCAAACCGAAGAAGATTATACTGATGCAACAGGCGACAGTATGTTTGACTTCTTGGATTTGAACCTTATTTTCTAAAAATTTGAAAACCGAGTTTATAGGAAAATATTATGACGGAATGTCTTCCAAACCTTATCTATGTAAGATATTGGTTGGTGGGCATTCCGTCATTGTTATCACACTTTTGGATGAACAAAATATTTCCATAAAATCCATCAACTGGGATATTGAACAAATTTCCAAAGACGACGCAGAAATTAATGGGAAGATACGCCTTAAATATGGCGCATTTCCTCACCAAACAATCGAAGTTGATAATAAGGAATTTCCTCCGTCCTTAAAATATCATTACCCTTACTCTGCTTTTGCCAAACGGGATTTTGTTTCCATTATATCGAAAAAATGGTCATTAATTGCTGTTGTATTTCTATTACTTATAGGTTTTGGCATCTTTGCATTTAAAGTTATTATTCCGAATATAGGTGAATATGCTGCCACACAAGTGCCGATCGCCATTGAAGAAAGCATTGGCGAAGCGGCTTATTCCCAATTTGCCTTAGACGGAACTGAAGATACGGTAAGCAGTCGTTTATTACAGGAATTTTTTAAAGAAATGAATTTAGAATGTAATTACGAATACAAAATTACGGTTTTAAATTCCGAAACCATCAATGCGTTTGCTCTGCCCGGTGGACGGATTGTGGTTTATTCAGGCATTCTCAACGAAATTGATAAGCCCGAAGAACTGGCTGCATTGCTTGCTCATGAAAGTTCCCATATAGAGTTGCAGCATTCATTAAAAAGTATTTTCAGATCTCTTTCGGGGTATTTCGTCATATCGTTACTTTTTGGCGATACAGGTGGAATTACGGCAGTTGTTTTTCAAAACCTTTATGTATTTCAGGATCTTCAATATTCCCGTGAAATGGAAAAAGAAGCGGATGTGCAGGGCTTGGAGTGTTTGCAGAAAGCAAAAATCAACCCCAAAGGAATGATTGAACTCTTTTCTTCCATTTCTGATGATTCTGAAGATGATTCGTTGGGCTTTTCAGAATTTATAAGTACGCATCCTCTTACCAAACACAGAATTGAGTACATCCGGGAAATGATAGAAAAAGATTCTCGAAAATATACCAGCAATCCAAAACTGGAATCTTTATTCAAGGAATTAAAAATGACTTTGGATAATTAAACTTGCATCGAATCAAAGGGGATTCTTCATAAATTTAACCTGTTGAAGGAATTAAACTAAAGTATGTTGGATTTTTCCAATAGATTAAAATCTGAAAATGGTATATACCTGTTTTAATCTGTAATTCCTATATTTTTCTTTTTTTTTAATGCAAAAGTTTATTTACTTTTGCAATTGATAAAAAATCTAAGATTATCAATAAAAACAAAAGGAAATGAATCTTTTAAAAGTTACTTCAATCAGTAAAAAAATTGTGCTGGCATCTGTAGGCCTGTTTTTAATTGTTTTCTTGCTTGTGCATTTGAGCATTAATTTGTGCTTGTTGCGCGCTGACCATGGTGCATGGTTCTATAATGCTACCAACTTCATGGGAACAAATTACATTGTGAAAGTTTTCGAAGTGGTACTTTTTGCCGCAATTATCATTCATATTTGTTTGGCAATTGCCTTGCAAATCCAAAACTGGATGTCGCGTCCGGTACGTTACAAAGTACGTTCTAAAAGTAAAACCTCCACAGGTTCCAGATTTATGATTTGGACAGGCGGTTTGGTTCTGTGTTTCTTGGTTTTACATTTTTTCAATTTCTATTTTGTGAAATTGGATTTGGTGGATGGAAAATATATGGCAACGGCTAAACATATAGACCATTATTTTATGGAGAAATCCAAAGAATTGGATGCTATAAAAGACCCTGCCGAAAAAGAAGCCAAAACCATGGAATGGCAACAAAAAATCTATTTTCTACAAGATATTGCTTCAAAATCCTCTACTTTTGCCACACAACAAAAGCTTACCAATTTGACCAAAGAAGATTTGAAAACAGCTTTTGGCGAAGATTTTAAAGACTACGAACCCGATTTCTACAACCTTTCCATAGAATTATTTACTCAAAAAAGTTATGCAATCCTTTACATTGCTTTGTTCATCGTTTTAGGTTTGCATCTATTCCATGCCTTCAGATCGGCATTCCAAACATTGGGGCTTAACCATAACAAATACAACAACACTATAAAATATGTAGCACTTGCGTACACTGTGGTTATTGTTGTGGGATTTTCTATCATCCCTTTGTATTTCCAATTTTGCTTTAAACATTAATACTGTAACGAATTTAATACTTTAAGATATGAGTTTCTTAGATTCCAAAATACCTGAAGGTCCATTGTCAGAAAAGTGGACAAAATACAAAGCAGAACAAAAATTAGTGAATCCTGCCAACAAAAGAAAATTAGATGTAATTGTTGTTGGAACAGGTTTGGCCGGTGCTTCGGCTGCCGCCAGTTTGGGCGCTTTGGGTTTCAATGTGAAGATTTTCTGCATTTCTGATAGCCCTCGCCGTGCGCACTCTATTGCTGCACAAGGAGGTATCAATGCAGCCAAGAATTATCAAAACGACGGCGACAGTGTTGCCCGTTTGTTTAACGACACCATCAAAGGTGGTGATTACCGCGCTCGCGAAGCCAATGTGCATCGTTTAGCAGAAGTGAGCAACAATATTATTGACCAATGCGTGGCACAAGGGGTTCCCTTTGCTCGCGATTACAGCGGCTTGCTCGACAACCGTTCTTTCGGTGGAGCGCAAGTTTCGCGGACTTTCTACGCCCGTGGACAAACCGGACAACAATTATTGTTGGGCGCTTATGGAGCTTTAAGCCATCAGATTAAAAAAGGTTCGGTAGAATTCTACGAACGTCGCGAAATGTTGGATTTGGTAATTGTTGATGGGAAAGCCCGTGGTATCATTACCCGCAACTTGCAAAACGGCGAGTTGGAACGTTGGTTCGGGCATGCTGTTGTGTTAGGCACCGGTGGATATGGAAATGTATTCTACCTTTCTACCAACGCCATGAATTGTAATGTTTCCGCTGCATGGCAATGTTATAGAAGAGGCGCTTATTTTGCCAATCCTTGTTTTGCGCAAATCCATCCGACATCTATCCCTGTGCATGGCGATTACCAATCGAAATTGACTTTGATGAGTGAAAGTTTGCGTAACGATGGACGTATTTGGGTTCCCAAAGATATTAAAGATGTGGAAAAAGTTCGCAAAGGCGAATTGAATCCAAGAGATATTCCCGAAGAAAACAGGGATTATTATTTGGAAAGACGTTATCCTGCTTTCGGAAACTTAGTCCCTCGTGACGTGGCTTCACGTGCAGCCAAAGAACGTTGCGATGCCGGCTATGGTGTGGGAAGCACCGGCTTGGCCGTATTTTTGGATTTCTCTACGGCTATTAAACGTTTGGGACAAAAAACCGTAGAAGAACGTTATGGAAACCTTTTCCAAATGTATGAAAAAATTACAGACGAAAATCCTTACGAAAGGCCGATGATGATTTATCCTGCCATCCACTACACTATGGGTGGTTTGTGGGTAGATTACGAATTGCAAACCACTATTCCGGGATTGTTTGCCACAGGCGAATGTAATTTCTCCGACCACGGCGCCAACCGTTTGGGCGCTTCGGCTTTGATGCAAGGTTTGGCTGACGGATATTTCGTTTTACCTTATACTATTCAAAATTATTTGTCTGCCGAAATTCATACCCAACCTATCCCAACTTCAAGTGAAGCCTTTGAAAAAGCGGAACAAAATGTGAAAGAACGCATTGAAACTCTTTTGAAAATCAAAGGGACCAATTCTGTGGATCATTACCACAAAAAATTGGGACGCATTATGTGGGATTATGTAGGTATGGCGCGTAATGAAGAAGGTTTGAAAAAAGCTTTGACTTTGATTCAAGAGTTGAAAGAAGATTTCAACAAAAATTTATATGTTCCCGGTGATAAAGTGACCATGAATCCTGAACTTGAAAAAGCTATCCGTTTGGTAGATTACTTCGAGTTGGCGGAATTGATGGCAACCGATGCACTTCTTCGTAATGAATCTTGTGGTGGGCATTTCCGCGAAGAATTCCAAACCGAAGACGGTGAAACCAAACGCGATGACCAAAATTATATGTATGTGGCTGCTTGGGAAAACAAAGGTGAAGAAACCCCAGTTTTACATAAAGAGCCATTGAAATACGAGTTTGTTCAAATTCACCAAAGAAACTATAAATAAAATTGAAAGTTGAAAAATTGAAAATTGAGAGTGATTTTAAGTTAGCTAAGATTTTACTTATACACTAAACAATTCAGCATTTCAACAACTCAACAAAAAATAAAGATATGAAATTGACATTAAAAATATGGCGTCAGGAAAGTGCAAAAGCAAAGGGACGCTTCGAAACTTATCAGTTAGATAATATTTCTTCCGACTGTTCTTTTTTGGAAATGTTGGATATTTTGAATGAAAGCCTGATTCACGATAAAATTACCCATCCGGTTTGTTTCGACAACGATTGCCGTGAAGGTATTTGCGGAATGTGTGGCTTGTATATCAACGGCCGTCCACATGGAAACGACGACGGTGTTACCACTTGCCAATTACACATGCGCAAGTTCAACGATGGCGACACCATTTATATAGAACCTTGGCGTGCCAAAGCATTTCCTGTTATCCGCGACTTGGTTGTGGATCGCACCGCTTTCGACAAAATTATCCAAGAAGGGGGATATGTTTCTGTAACTACAGGAGGAATTCCCGATGCCAACAGCATTATTGTTCCCAAAGTAAAAGCTGATTTGGCTATGGATGCTGCCGAATGTATCGGTTGCGGAGCCTGCGTAGCTGCTTGTAAAAATGCGTCGGCCATGTTGTTTGTTTCGGCAAAGGTATCGCAC
Source organism: Bacteroidales bacterium (assembly GCA_031552355.1). GTDB lineage: Bacteria > Bacteroidota > Bacteroidia > Bacteroidales > P3 > JAVBMO01. The sequence continues at coordinate 10,691 of JAVBMO010000092.1, forward strand.
TTGGCTTTGTTGCCACAGGGAAAAGCAGAAGCTTCGACCCGTGTACAAAATATGGTACACAAAATGGACGAATTAGGTTTTGGAAACTGTACCAACACCTATGCCTGTGAAGCTGAATGCCCCAAATTAATCAAACGTTCGAACATTGCCCGTTTGAACAGAGAATTTATGGCAGCAGCTGTTTGTTCTGAAAAAGTGGAAACTAAAAATGCAGGGGGAATTTAAGTAACTGTATAAATTTTAGACTTGTTTTTTTATTTAACAAGGTTTATACGGTTTACATGTTTTTGGATTTTTCTTATTGATATTTACTGTTACAGTAAATGAATTTTAAAAAATATCGACTCGAGCGTCTTTTTTGAAAAAGACGCTCGAGTCGCATTAAAGGGGATGCTGCATCTCTTCATGACCAAGTGCAGCAGTCGAAAATTTTGAATGCTCCAGTCAATGGCCAAGTGAATGCTGCGTCTATTTTTAAAATCTCATCCAACCGGAAAAGTAAAGGTGCAAGTAAATCACTCGCATCTTTGCTACAAGATTAAGTAACGATCTTAACAAATCCTTTGTTCCTGTTTTGGAATAAAGGATTTTTGTTTATAAAGCCCAAAAGATAAAAATATTATATGTGAATTATTTATATTTTTATATTTTTTCCTATTTTTGTACTCCCAAAACTAAGAAATGTGCTATTTATAGATACTGTTTTTCCTACTTTTGTCTTTATTTCATCGGCTGTGATGATGGCATTAGGCTTTTGCCTTCTGTTTCTGATGGTTCCCAAAAATCCGGCATTGACAAATTACCGTATTTCCCGGAAAATACTTGCCTTATCCTATTTTACCTTGGCTTTTTCCAATGCCTTTGCCTTGTTCAACGACAGCAATTTGGACAACGCAAAGATTATTTCTTATGTTACCTTGATAGCCGGCGCTTTCCAAGCTTTTTTGTTTACTTATACCATTATTACACTGATTAATACGAATTTTGCAAAGGCTAAGTGCGTTTTCTGTGAAACGCTTATCATTCTAATATTCAGCATTCCCTTGATTCTATTTGCCGTATTGGGTTGGACTACAGCTGAAAAAATTGCTTATTTTCTACTTTGTGCGTATTATATTTCCATGCTTGTTCGCTATACTGTTTTGTTTTTCAGGCAGGAACGCAGATACCGCGCACAGATAGATAATTTCTTTTCCAATGCAGAAGACGAAAGGTTAAAATGGGTAAGGCTTGCTTTTTTAGGGGCTTTAGCCATTGGGGTTATGGCTTTTTTTGCACAACTGTTTCCCGGCAGTTTATTTACAAGGATTTTTGTAGCGCTCTACATCGTTTTCTATTTCTTTTTTGCCATCAGGTATATTAATTATGTGCAGGTTTTTCAGATTATAGAGCCTGTTATTGCAGACGAACCGCCCAAAGAAAAAATCCTCCTTCAGACAAATCAAGAAGAGCAACTTTCACAAAAAATAGACGATTGGGTCGAGAAAAAGCAATTCCTCTCAACAGAAATTACCATTCAGGAATTGGCATTAGAGCTTCGTACCAACCGCACGTATCTCTCCAATTTTATCAATGCGCACAAACAGATGAATTTCAAAACATGGATTAATCAGTTGCGCATCGAGGAAGCCCGGATTTTATTGACACAGTATCCCGAACTTTCAATAAGAGATATTACCGAAAAAGTGGGCTACGGAGAATTGAGCAATTTCAGCCGCCAATTTAAGGTCATTACAGGCTTAACGCCTTCGCAATGGCGCAAAGAAAATACCTGATTTTTGTTAAATTTCAAAGATCTCACATCAACTATATCCCTATTTTCCTTCCGATGGATTTTCTTTAAAATCTCTATTTTTCAGCTGTTTACGGAAAATAAAATTTGTCAAAACGTACAAAATGAAAAAATATACGTTCTGACAAACAAATTTTATCATAGACGTGTATTTTTGTAAAATAATTTGGAATATATTTTAAAATATACACAGATGAATACAATTTTATTGGTTATTCTGCTGATCATCTTTCTGGCAATTTTTGTGGCAACAGCTGCCATTGCCCTGTGCAGCCTGCCGGGCTGGATTAAAATCCCCGACAAATACCGCAAAATTCTTTTCTCGGCATTGCTTTTGGAAGTAGTGGCTTGCGTTATTATGCTTTTTAAAGTTTTTGTCTTCGGCGAAGGGCATCAATGCCAGGATAAAATCACTTTTCCAAAAGATAAGAACTGGGTAGTGCTGGATGTCGACGGCAATATTTCACAACTTTATATCAACGATACCGTGACGGGCATAGCCCCCAAAACCTTTTCGGCAAAAGCGCAGAAAAGCGCTTCCTATACTTTGGTAAAAATCCCCGGTTCGCGAAAAACAGAGTATTTTATCAGGAACGACTCCGCCATTTACCTTGGGAAAATATCGGATGAAAGTTTGGCAAGCCTCAACTTGTTCGACGATATCAATGTGGATGAAAGCATTT
>JAVBMO010000016.1:0-9429 GCA_031552355.1 Bacteroidales bacterium
AAATTTTTCGATTATATTTGTATGTTGCATATTTGTGTGTTGTTTTTATATTTAACTGGTAATCAAATATAAAATTACAACTTTTTATTCAAATATGCAACTTTTTTATTGTTTTTCTTACATCGAACTCAGGTTAAAAGGTTGCCGCAATCACATTGAATGAGTGAAACCCAGCTTCCACCACCTGGTTATACCATTTGGCCAAGCTGAGCCTTGCTGCATCCTTAATGGTATTTTTGGCGAAGATCATTCTTAGCGAGTGGGATAGTCCATAAGCTTTTTGCAAATCGGGATACTCATCGAAAAGTATTTTGCTCTTTTTCTTTATGAAGGCATCCATTTTTCGCTGGATTTGAAGAGTAAATACCTGCTTCTGGCTAAGAGTTCTTTTTTAGTGTCACCATTATCATCCCTGAACGGCTCGTATCGTTTCCCTGCCTTCCTTGTTTCCTCCCGCTTGTTGTTATCTTCCTGTATGGTATCCCAGCGATGTTTTATACGTATCTCTTGAACGGCATCACAAGCTGGTTATTGAATATGAAAACGGTCTATTACCCGTTGAGCTTTCTGGAAGCTGGTGCGGACAATCTTATGTATGGAATCTGATAAGTCAAGGGTAATTTTCTTAGTTTTTCCCATAATAAAAAAGTTTATTGAAATTCGTTTCAATAAACTTTCAGAAATACCAATAATAATATAGGTTAGAGTGTATTTTTACCAACTATTTTTTGCATATATACCAAGAAAAACCTACCCTCACTTGACTATTAAGCCACTATTTTATTTAAATGACATCAGTCGTAAACTTATTAGGATAACAACAAGAGTAACACCTACATCGGCCGTAATGGCCATAACCAAATTGCCGTGGCCTAAGAAAGCCAAAAAGATAAAAATTATTTTTATCAAAATGGCGCCAATGCAGTTTTGTTTGATGGTTCGGATGGTTTTTCGCCCTAAACGAATTAGAAAAGGAATTAAAGATAACTTGTCGTTCATCAGAGCAATATTGGCAATTTCTATGGCTGTGTCACTTCCGGTTGCGCCCATTGCAATTCCCACTGTGGATTGTGCCAAAGCCGGAGCATCGTTTACTCCATCGCCAACCATGCCTACCGAACCATATTTCGGTAAAAATTCTTTCACTTTTAAAACTTTGTCCTCAGGCAAAAGATTGCCATAAATTTCATCAATACCCAATTGATGCCCAATATGCCATCCCGCCTTTTCGTTATCACCAGTTAACATAACAGGTTTTACGCCCAAAGCCAGCAAATCTTTGATGGCTCCTTTGCTGTCGGATTTGATTTCGTCCGTAAGGCCGATAACACCCTTTAATTCTTCTTTGTAAGCTGCAATCATGCTTGTTTTGCCTTCGGAAGAAAGTTTTTCGACAATGGCCTCAGCTTCTTGTGTGTTGCTGCAAATTTCTTTTATATAGCTTAAATTGCCAACAAAAACAGGGCGGTTTTCACAACTGAGGCAAATACCTTTAGCGCCTTTTCCGGCAATGCTTTCGAATTTTTCGGCAGAATGATTTTTAAGGTTTTGGACTTTTGTTTGATTCGTGATTGCTTGAGCCAAAGGGTGTTCCGAAAAAGATTCTATTCCGGAAGTACAGGCAAGCAAACTTTCGATAGTATTTCCATTCAAAGGGAAAACATCCGACACAACAGGCCGCCCGAAAGTCAGGGTACGGGTTTTGTCTAAAAATAAAACTTTGATGCGCCCAATGGCTTCCAAATATTTTCCACCTTTAATCAAAGCACCTTTATTTGATGCGTTTCCAATGGCGGCAAAAATAGCCACCGGCGTAGAAATGACCAATGCACAGGGGCACGAAATAACCAACAACGTAATGGCTTGATTCAGCCAATAATCAAAATCTTTTCCCAACACAAAGACAGGGATTAAGAACAAACTCAAACTCAAGAAAATAACGCTTGGTGTATAGTACTTGGCAAATTTTTCGATGAATTTCTGACTTTCCGATTTCGAAGATTGCGCTTCAAAGGTCAAAGAAATAATTTTTGAAAGCATGGTGTCGGAAACTGTTTTGGTCGTTTTCAACTCTATATAGCCGCTTTGATTCAAAGTGCCTGCAAAAACAGTATCGCCAATAGATTTATCTTTAGGTATGGGCTCGCCCGTAATGGTCGATTCATCGACGGAACTTTCGCCCAAAGTAATGGTTCCGTCCAAAGGAATCATATTGTGCGGTTTGACAATGACAACACTTCCTATTTCCACATTTTCGATAGGGATTTCCTCACCTGAATTTTTCAGGATGGCTGTTTTAGGCGATTTCGACATCAGATTATCCAATGCCGAACGACTTTGGTCTAAGCCAATGTCTTCAAGGTTTTCGCCCAACACATATAAAACAATGACAACAGCCGCTTCGGGATATTCTTTCAAATAAAAAGCTGCCACCACTGCAATCAGCATCAAAAGATTGATACTTCGAAAATTCAGTTTTACAAGCGCTTTCAGGCCTCCCCACAAAACGCCATGACCAACCCCCAGGATAAACGCTGCATATATAAAAGGGGCGAAAGGCATGGGAATTTCCAATCCCATGAGGGACATAATTTCCAATCCGACAACCAATATTACTGCCGAAAAAAGAAAAACAAATTTTTTATCGTGCCAAGGTAGTTTCATTTTCAGCTGATTAAGTTTGTGTTTTTAGTTACAAAAGTATTGCTTTTTCGCTACATAGAAGCAAATTTTTTACCAAACATGCAACCAAAAAGTTTTATTTCAAAATAGTATGTTCAAAAGAATGGCTGATTTACTAACTGATGTTACGCATCAAAATTATATAGATGAAGAAAAAAGGCTTGAAAAGTCGAGTTTTCATAACCGTAGGGAACGTAGCGCACCTAAGGAAGATAGATTCAAGACAAATATAGCCTGCAAGGCAGTACTGAATTGGGGAATAAATCCTACCTTGCAGGCAGAGGTCTATACATGTTGTCAAACCACAGGTCGCTGCAGTCATGAAAATCAAGTCCTATTGGACTAAAATCCATAACAACAAGGCAAATGGGTAACATCAATTACTGATAATCTTCTATGAAAGCGAACCACTATTTTTTTGTACCTTTGCATGTTTTTCCTATTGGGGATAAAACAATAGTGTTGAAAAAGTGTTTAGTAGATTTAATCCAATAAATAGATATGTATAGAAAATTTCAATCTTATATTATTCCGGTTTTTATGCTTTTGCTGTTTGTGCCTTCGCTCTCAGCGCAGGAAAACAATGCAAAAGAAGTCGAAAATAAATTATTAAGCACCATCGGTTATATTCGCCGCTATTATGTCGAAAAAGCAAACCTCTCCGAAATTACCGACAAGGGAATTGTCGAAATGTTGAGCGAACTGGATCCGCATTCCGTTTTTATTCCTGCCAAGGAAGTGGAAAAAGCCAACGAACCTCTGCAAGGCAATTTCGACGGAATTGGGGTGGCTTTTCAAATTATGAAAGACAGCATCAATGTGGTGGAAGTTATTGCTGGAGGCCCTGCCGAAAAATTGGGTGTTTTGGCCGGGGATAAAATTGTAAAGATTGACGACAAAATTGCTGTGGGCGACACCATTACAAGTTCTTTTGTTTTCAACAACTTGAGAGGAAAGAAAGGAACAACCGTAGAAATCTGGGTAAAGCGCAATGGCCGCAGCGATTTGATTCATTTTAAGATTGTCCGCGATAAAATTCCTATTTACAGTGTTGACAGCTATTTTATGATTGACAATAATATTGGGTATATTCGCCTCGACCGCTTTGCCCGAACTTCAATGGATGAATTTCGCAAGGCTTTTTCCGAACTGAAAAGCCAAGGGATGAAAGATCTTATTTTTGATTTGCGCGGCAATGGTGGTGGTTTTTTAGATATTGCCATTAGTTTGACCGACGAATTTTTAGAAAAAGACCGGTTGATTGTTTATACCGAAGGGATTTCGAGTCCCAAACAGGAAGTTCGTTCCACCGATAATGGCGATTTCAGAAGTGGAAAGCTTGTGGTGCTGATTGATGAAAGTTCTGCATCGGCAAGCGAAATTTTTTCAGGTGCTGTGCAGGATTGGGACAGAGGCGTTGTCGTTGGCCGCCGTTCGTTCGGAAAAGGTTTGGTGCAACGGATTTTTCCGCTTCCCGACAATTCAGAAATCCGATTGACCACTTCGCGCTACTATACACCTTCGGGACGCTGCATTCAAAAACCGTACAAAGACGGCGCGGACGAATATTACAAAGATTATATGAAGCGCTACGAACACAAAGAATTGATTACAGCTGATTCCATTCATTTTCCCGATTCGTTGAAATATTATACCAACGCAAAACGTGTGGTGTATGGTGGTGGTGGAATTATGCCCGATATTTTTGTCCCGATAGATACCTTGCGTGCTTCCGATTATTTGATTGAATTACGGAGCAAAGGCATTTTAAATAATTTTACTTTGGACTGGAGTAATCAAAACAGGGAAGCTTTAATTCAACAATATCCAACCTTTGAAGATTTTAGAAAAAAATATGACACCAAAGCCTTGTTTGCCGACTTTAATGCGCATGTGGAAAAAGAAGGTGTGAAAGAAAAAGATGTGAAAAAAGATTGGGTGGCTACATGGTTTCAACAGGCTTTGAGCGAAAAGGTAAAAGATTCTACTTCTTATCAGGATTATGAAAAATATGCCCAAACATTGTTTGCCGACACAAGTTTGTATGAAAAAGTTTTGAAAAAAGCCAAAGAAGAGGATGACAAACTGTCGGTTCTTTCTGCCAAATCCGACGAATATATCCACCATTTGGTGCGGGCTATGGTTGCACGAAATATTTATGGCACAAAATATTACTACTCTGTCATGTCAGAAACAGACGAAGGCTTCAAAAAAGCAATTGAAATCTTGAAAAACGACAAATTGTATCGTTCTCTTTTGGCCACTCCTAAAAAGTAATCGAATAAGCTTGATTTGCAGATATTAAAAGAAAAAAATTGCTTCAAAGCCAAAAATTTAGTAAATTCGCATTCGAAAAAACGAAAGGAACCATGCGTAAGGAAAACAAAATAAGCAAGAAAATCTATCGGAAAAGTGCCGATTTTACTTCTGCACTCAGTATTTTTTTGTTGTTGTTCATGTTGGGAATCATGATGTTGTTTGGCGGATACTATTCCTATCGTTTTTCGCAATCGGTAAAAGAAGAATTTGCTTTTAATGTGAATTTTTTCACAGACACACCCGAAGAAGAGGCTTTGATGCTGAAGCAGGAACTGGATTCCAATTCTTTCGTAAAATCCGTTCAATATTTGTCGAAAGACGAAGCAGCCAAAATTTTTATGGAACAATTGGGTGGCGAAGATTTTGTTGAATTTGCAGGCTTCAATCCTTTGTACCCATCGTTACAAGTAAATTTGCGATCTAATTCCATTGGTGAACAAGAAGTTGCCGATTTTATTTCCGAAGTAAGCAAAAACCCGAATGTAAAAGAAGTTGAGTACAACAAAGAGGTTCTTCACGGCCTCAATACTTTAATTTATTACATTAGTTTAGGGATTTTGGCGTTTACGGCTCTGCTTTGTTTTGTTGTCATTGCGTTTATCGGAAATACCGTCATGCGCTGGGTTTTCGACAACCGGCTTACCATTAGAACCATGGAATTGGTTGGCGCCCGCGTTTGGTTTATGATTAGCCCCTTTTTGGGCAGAGCTTTAAAAATCGGCGTTTTAGGTAGTTTGTGTGCCATTTTGGCGCTGGCGGGCTTGGTTTATGTGGTACACAGGGAATTTCCCATAATGCCCAATATCGAAACATTTTACAGAGAATATATCATCATAGCCGGCGCCCTTTTCTGTCTTGGTGTTTTGATAACCCTCACGGTTACCTACATTTCTGTGAGAAGATGTATTTTTAGAACAAAAAAATAAAGACTTTAAAATTAAATATTTATGGCAAAGATTGAAAAAAAATCCAACACTCCGGCAACGCCTAAAAAATCCATAACAGGCTTTGATTTTGCTTTTGGAAAAATCAACTATATCCTTTTGATTGCAGGGGTTGTGGTATTAATTTTAGGATTTTTATTGCTTGTAGGCGGTGGTTCCGACGATCCTGCTGTTTTTAGCGATAAAATTTTCGATACAAGACGTTTGGTTGTAGCCCCTATCTTATTGGTATTGGGCTTTGTGATTGAAATTTTTGCCATTATGGTAAAAGCCAAAGATTAATCTTGTCAGGGCATCTTATCTTTTTTGTAAAAGAAAATCTTAATTTAAAAATTTTATGGAGTGGTTTTCCGCTATTATCCTTGCCATAGTTGAGGGAATAACAGAATTTTTACCCATTTCCTCTACAGGTCACATGATTGTGGTGGGGAAATTTTTGGGTGTCGAAAGCAACGAATTTGTCAAAGCGTTTGAAGTGATTATCCAGTTTGGCGCTATCCTTTCGGTTGTGGTACTTTATTGGCAGAGATTTTTGCAAAGTTTTAATTTTTATTTGAAACTTGCTGTGGCAGTGATTCCGGCATTGGTTTTGGGCTTTTTGTTCGGGGATTTTATCGACGGATTACTCGAAAATGTAACTGTCGTGGCTGTGATGCTCGTTTTGGGTGGAATCCTAATGCTCTTTGTCGATAAATGGTTTAACAAACCAGCCGAAGATCAAACCGTAACTTATAAAAAAGGATTTTTAATTGGCCTGGCGCAATGCGCAGCCATGATTCCCGGCGTGTCGCGTTCCATGGCAAGCATTGTCGGTGGTATGGCTCAAAAACTTGACAGAAAAACGGCAGCCGAATTTTCGTTCTTTTTGGCAGTGCCTACCATGCTGGCTGCTTCGGGCTACAAATTATTAAAATTGCTTACCAATCCTCAAAGCACTGAATTGTTGAAAGACAATTGGACGGTTTTGTTGGTTGGAAATCTTGTCGCTTTTGTTGTAGCAATGTTTGCCATCAAAGGATTCATCAGCTTTTTGACAAAATATGGATTCAAGGCCTTTGGCTACTACCGTATCTTTGTCGGCGGAGTAATCCTTGCGTTATTGCTTTTCGGCGTTGATTTCAGCTTAATTTAACCAAAATCTCTGCAAGGCAATATATTCCGGACTTTTGAGTTTTATTCAACAAGTTCATCGTTAAAAAACTTTTCAACTTTCAATTATTCTATGACAAATGTTGTTTTAGACGAAAAAGAAGGTGGCTATTTTCTGATAGACAAGCCTTTGGGCTGGACTTCTTTTCAAGCCGTAAACAAAATCAAGCATTGGGCCAAACACAATGGCTTTCCCAAATTAAAAATAGGCCACGCAGGGACTTTAGACCCTTTGGCCACAGGACTTTTGATAGTTTGTTATGGGAAATTTACCAAGAAGATAGAAGAATTTCAAGCCAAAGAAAAGGAATATACCGGAACCTTTGTTGTTGGGGCAACTACGCCTTGCTTCGATATGGAAAAACCCGTTGATTGCTACTTTGAAACAGAGCATATCACATCCGAACTTTTGCAAAAAGCAGTTTCCGGATTTTTAGGTGAGCAAAATCAAGTTCCGCCGGTTTTTTCTGCCGTAAAAGTACAGGGGAAAAGGGCTTTCGATTATGCCAGAAGCGAGCAGGATGTGGTTTTGGAAGCAAAAAAGATTTTTATAGAAAAATTTGATATAGAGAAATATACCCTTCCCAATATTGATTTCAGAATTGTATGCAGTAAAGGAACCTATATCAGGGCAATTGCTCGCGATTTGGGCGTTGCATTGAATTCGGGTGCTTATTTGTCAAGATTGAGGCGAGAACGGATTGGGGAATTTCATGTCAAAGATGCTATAGGAATAGAATGTTTTGTTTCCCAACGGAATAAAGCTTAAAAATTTTAACAAATACAGAAGATGGCACAAGTTATAAATATCATTTAATCAGATATTTGATAAAAAACTTTGACAAAAACTTGACTTCTGCTCTTGTTGATAGTATCTTTGCATGTTTTGCAGAATTATATAAAATGATATACCTATGAAATTATCCCAATTTAAGTACGCTTTGCCTAAAGAATTAATAGCAGAATTTCCCAGCAAACAACGCGACGAATGCCGATTGATGGTAGTTGACCGGAATACCGGTGTTATAGAGCACAAAATCTTCAAAGATGTGCTTAACTATTTTGACGATGGCGACACATTTGTAACGAATAATACGCGCGTTTTTCCGGCGTTACTTTATGGTGAAAAAGAAAAAACCGGAGCCAAAATTACTGTTTTTTTGCTTCGCGAGTTGAATGCAGAAAGCCGTTTATGGGATGTTTTGGTAGATCCTGCAAGAAAAATACGGATAGGCAATAAATTGTATTTTGGCGAAAACGATATGTTGGTCGCCGAGGTGATTGACAACACAACTTCTCGCGGAAGAACTTTAAGATTTTTATTCGACGGTTCACATGAAGAATTCAAGGCAATTATTAAAAGTTTAGGCAATACGCCACTTCCCGAAGATTTGTTGAGTTTAAGAGATATTCATCCAGAAGATAAAGAACGCTACCAAACACTTTATGCAAAACACGAAGGAGCTGTAGCTGCGCCAACAGCGGGTCTGCATTTTAGCCGTGAATTATTGAAACGTTTGGAAATTAAAGGGATAAATTTTGCTGAAGTAACTTTGCACACCGGATTGGGGAATTTCCGCGCCATAGAAGTGGAAGATTTAACCAAACACAAACCCGATTCCGAAGAAATGATTGTTGAAGACGAAACTGTTCGTTTGGTAAACAAGACAAAAGAAAACAAAAGAAAAGTTTGTGCCATAGGAACCACTGCTATGAAAGCTTTGGAAACAGCGCTGTTAATTGAAGGCAGAATTAAACCCTACAACGGATGGACAAATAAATTTATTTTCCCTCCCTATGATTTTGGGGTTGCTGATGCCATGATTACAAACTTTCATGCGCCAATGTCTTCCATGATGATGATGGTATCCGCTTTTTCCGGACACGATTTGTTGGTGGAAGCCTATAACTTGGCCGTAAAAGAAAAGTATAAATTCTTAACTTATGGCGATGCCATGTTAATCATTTAAAAGCCAAAAAACTGCAAAAGATTAAAGGGAGGAAAGTCAAACCGATAATTGTACTTTCCTCCCTTTCCCTTTGTGGGTTCATTTTTTTGCTGTTCTTTGTTCTGCAAGAGATTCAAGTTCTTTGCGGATTTCAAACGCTTTCCCTCTTGTTGGAATTCTCCAGCCTTTGGCAATGGAATAAACATACATGTAGGATGTTTCATACTTATCTGCAATTTGCTGATAGATTGATTTTGTGCGTTTTAGTTGTTGTGTTAGATCCATTTTTTTCTTTCATTTTTAAGTTATACATTTAGTTTGTTATTCTCTTCAGAAGAGAACAGAAGCACGTACTGCAAAAAATATATTGCAAATTTTATGCCAAA
>JAVBMO010000023.1:0-5975 GCA_031552355.1 Bacteroidales bacterium
TGCTCAAATAAGACATTTCTTAGCCCGATTTAGAAGGAAAACAAAATGCTATTCTAAAAGCGTGGAAATGATAATTTGTTCTCTTAAATTACTTATGGCTAAACGAAATAATTTAATATCTATACAAATTTACTAATCCCATATTTTTTAGGACGAATCATTGCAATATAATATTTTATTTATTTATTTTTGTCTTTTCGACTTTCAATCCCAAAGTCATAATACCAATATTGTCGTAGTTTGAGCCGGCATCTTTAATGGTAAATACGTATTTGCCTGTTTCGTTGAAGAAAAATTGTTTTTTGACTCTATCGTCCAAGTCCCAAATATCACCCATGCCGTCGCCGAGCAATTTGCCATCTTTGCCTTTGATTTTGAAAGTATGCAAAAAAGTACGGATACTTCCCGATGGGGATTTTACAATTATCAGAACCGGCATGCTTTCATAAGGCATTTGCGTAATATGGCGCATGTTCAAAGAAATATCATACGGCGGTTCCATATCTGTTACTTCCACCGAAAATGCAACAGGATCGAAATGATTCCATTTTAAGCTGGGAAATTCATGCCTTTCGTTGAAAATGGTTTTATTGGAACAAGAGGCCAACGCCAATGCAAGGAATGCTATATTGAGAAAAAAAAGTTTTTTAGTCATTTTTGTAATTTAGCTTCAAATCTGGTTAGTAGATATTTAAGGAAAATGTCTTGATATTTATTTCTGCATAATAACAAGAGAAACAAATTATACAGATTGATTTTCAATTTTCAACTCTCAATTGGACATGAGCCAGTTCTTAATATTATTTTCAATGCGGGTAGGCAAATCTTGAGTATCTTCTTTCAAAAATTTGCTTCCAACAATATTTTCATAAAGTTCAATATATCTTTCAGAAACTTGGTTAATAAATTCAGGGGTCATGTTTGGCACCTTTTGGTTGTCTTTTCCTTGGAATCCATTTTCCATCAACCATTCGCGGACAAATTCTTTGGACAATTGCTTCTGTTTTTCGCCCTTATGTTGTCTTTCTTCGTAACCTTCGGCATAGAAATAACGTGAAGAATCCGGAGTATGGATTTCATCTATCAGATAGATTTTCCCGTCTTGTCCTTTTCCAAATTCATATTTGGTGTCTACTAAAATCAAATTGCGGGCAGCAGCCATTTCTGTACCTCTTTGGAAAAGCGCGCGAGTATATTTTTCCAACTGCTCATAATCTTCTTTGCTCACCAAACCATGTTTGATAATGTCTTCTTTTGAAATATCTTCATCATGGCCTACTGCTTCTTTGGTCGTAGGGGTGATGATAGGTTCCGGAAAACGGTCGTTTTCTTTCATTCCTTCAGGAAGTTGTACACCGCAAAGGGCTCTTTTCCCTTCCTGGTATTCGCGCCAAGCATGTCCAGACAAGTGCCCACGAATAACCATTTCCACTTTAAAAGGTTCGCAAAGGCGGCCTACAGTAACCATGGGGTCTGGGGTAGCAATTTTCCAGTTAGGGACAATATCTTGAGTGGCGTCCAAAAAGGTAGCTGCGATTTGATTCAGAACTTGCCCTTTGTATGGGATACCTTCAGGAAGTACCACATCGAAAGCAGAAATACGGTCGCTAACCACCATGATTAAGAATTTATTATCAATGTTGTAAACATCGCGAACTTTTCCAATGTAAAGATCTTTTTGATTAGGAAAAGAAAAATTGGTTTGCTTGATTCTTTGCATAATGCTATTAGATTTAGAAAGCAAAGTTACGTTTTTTGCGAATATTGTAAGGCTGTTTTTGTGTAGAAAAATTTAAAAAAGGAGAATTTTTTTGATTTTGTTGGGTCTGGAATATTAATTACTTTTGTAGGCTTATAAATAAAGTCGTTAGGTTTTGTGAATAAAATTCAGAAGTAAAAATAAAAGAGATGAAAGTTTTAAAATTTGGTGGAACGTCAGTGGGTTCTGCAGAAAGAATGAAAAATGTAGCGGCATTGGTATCGGATGGAGAGCAAAAAATAGTGGTGCTTTCGGCCATGTCGGGAGTTACCAACTGTTTGGTGGAAATTAGCGAATGCTTAGCTAAAAGTAATTTCAACGAGGCTTTAGAAAAGCTCAATGCTTTGCAGCAAAAACATGAAGACGTAGCAAAAGAATTTTTGTCAACGGAATTATATAAACAAAAAGCGCAAGAGCAAATCAACGAAATTTTTGGTTTGTTGAAATCTTTCGTAAATGACGTGGCAACACCTCAACAAGAAAAAATCATTTTGGCTCAGGGCGAATTATTGTCTACATCGTTGTTTACTTTGTATTTGCTGGAACAGTCGAAAAATGCGGTTATGCTTTCTGCTTTAGATTTTATGAAAACCAATGCTGACGGGGAACCGGATTTAGCCTTTATAGAAAACAATCTGAAAGATATTTTACAGAAAAATCCCGATACTGAAATTTATGTTACACAAGGTTTTATCTGTCGGAATGCCTATGGAGAGATAGATAATTTGCAGAGAGGTGGAAGTGATTATACAGCCTCGTTGGTAGGCGCAGCTATTTCTGCCGAAGAAATCCAAATTTGGACGGATATCAGCGGGATTCATAACAATGACCCCAGATTTGTGAAGGAAACTTCGCCTATCGAAAAGTTGAACTTTGATGAAGCAGCGGAATTGGCTTATTTTGGCGCCAAAATTTTACATCCAACCTGTATTCTTCCCGCCAAACTCAGGAATATTCCCGTACGTTTGCTCAATTCCATGAAGCCGGAGGACTCCGGTACTTTGATTTCGAGCAAAAGCATGTATGGAACCATCAAGGCTATTGCTGCTAAAGACAATATTACGGCTGTAAAAATCAAGTCGGAACGTATGTTGATGGCTTATGGTTTTTTGCGGAAAGTTTTTGAGGTGTTTGAACTTTACAAAACGCCTATCGACATGATTACCACTTCGGAAGTGGGGGTTTCGCTGACCATAGACCAAACAGCGCATTTGGACGAAATTGTGAGTGATTTGGAAAAATACGGCACCATCAGCATTGACGAAAATATGGTGATTATTTGCGTGGTGGGCGATTTGCATTGGGAAAATGTGGGCTTGGAAGCCCAGGTGATCGGTGCTTTGAAAGAGGTGCCTTTGCGTATGGTTTCCTATGGTGGCAGCGACAATAATATTTCTTTATTGGTAAAAGCGGAACACAAACAAAAGGCTTTGTCCATTTTGAGTGGATATTTGTTTAATTCAAAAAAGGGAGAGTAAGTGGTGAAAAATCAATATCCTTTGCCTGCTGTGGAAGATTTGCAGCAGTTAGACACGCCGTCATATTTGTACAATCTCACTTTGCTCAACGATACTTTGGATGGTTTGCAAAATTTGGCATCGCAATATGGTTTTGAGGTGCATTACGCCATCAAAGCCAATGCCAATCCGGTTATCATGCAAACCATTTCAAAAAAAGGCTTTGGGGCCGACTGTGTAAGCGGAGGCGAAATTGAAGCAGCTTTGGCTTCGGGTTTTCCTGCACAAAAGGTGGTTTATGCCGGTGTGGGAAAAGCTGACCACGAAATTAATTTGGGTTTAGATAATGATATTTTCTGTTTCAATGTGGAATCTTTGCCCGAACTGCGCATCATTGATGATTTGGCAAAACAAAAAGGAAAAATAGCGCCTATTGCCCTGCGTATCAATCCAGATGTGCCTGCAGAAACCCATCACTACATTACGACCGGGCTTAAGGAGAATAAATTCGGCATTAATTTAGATAAACTCAGCGAAGTGCTTGACGTAATGCGTACGCTCGAAAATATCCGTTTCGAAGGATTGCATTTCCATATTGGGTCCCAATTACTGGATATGGCCGATTTTAAAGGCTTATGCATTCGTGTAAATGAAATCCAAAAACGTTTTCGCGATTTACGCATTTTTCCCAAACATTTGAATTTAGGTGGCGGTTTGGGTATCAATTACCGCCATCCGCAGGAAAAACCTGTGGCTGATTTTGAAAATTATTTCGAAGTTTTCCATAAATATTTAGACCGCCACGACCAGCAAACCATCCATTTTGAATTGGGGCGTTCCATTGTGGGAAATTGTGGATTTTTGTTGTCTAAAGCTTTGTATGTAAAGGAAGGAAGCGTAAAGCAATACGCCATTTTGGATGCAGGCATGACGGATTTGATACGTCCGGCATTGTATCAGGCATATCACAAAATTGAAAATATTTCGAGCCAGGCCAAAGCTGAAAAATATGATGTGGTGGGGCCTGTTTGTGAAACATCGGATTGTTTTGCCAAAGAAATTTATTTGAACAAGGTTTCTCGTGGCGACAGCATCATTATTTATTCTGCCGGCGCTTATGGCGAAGTAATGGCTTCGCGCTACAACTGTCGCCAATTGCCGAAATCCTATTTTTTTGAAAATGGAAAAATATTTGAGTAACAACACAGCCGTCCGAAAGTTTTTAAAATTTTGTCAAGATTCATTATAGCTAATTGAATTCTAATTCTGTCTGAACCGGGAATTTATCCTGATTAAACAGGTGGTTTTCGGGTGGTTTTTCTACTCGAGTTACAGTCGGTTTTAGGGTGTTGCACAGAAATAATACAGCAAACAGATGCGTACCTTCTCGCAGAAATTACTGAAAGCCGGTTTTCCCTTACAGTATACCCGACGAATGAGTTCCAACAGCATAAAACAAATCTGCGCAATATAAATCTGCGATTTTACAGCGTTTTCGCTGGTTCCGAGAAATGTTTTGATTTGCAGGTTTTGTTTCATGGGCTTGAAAAACACCTCTATATCCAGCGTTTTATACAAATCGGCGATAGTTCTGACTTTCCAAGTGTGTTGATTGGTAATGACATACAGCACTTTTCCGTCTTCGTCCCTGTAAACGGTTACCAAACGAAATGTTATTTGATCAATTTTAGATTCTTTGGCTTTGTTGGAGGTGAATAGAATTAATTCGTCTTTCAAAATGTCATGGTCTTCCTTGATCGGGCAAATCTAATGCTTTGATAAACGGTATTGGTTTTGATGCGGGTAACGAAAGTATAGTCAAATCAATATAAATCGTCATAATTCGGAATAAATAAAAAGTTCTTCTACCGAATATCCAAACTTACGCCTAATGCTTTTAGCCTGCGCCCATTTCTTTTCTATTGGATTTAAGTCTGGGCTATAAGGCGGCAGAAACACCAATGTATGTCCAAGCTGTTGTACGGCCAGCAAAGTATCATTTCTTTTGTGAAAGGTCGCATTATCAAGCACAATAACCGAATTTTGAGGAATATTAGGAGGGAGCTCTGGTGTCATCCATCGACAAAAAACATCAGCATCTATATTGCATTGGAATAGGCAAACGCTAAATAGCTTGAAGTTGTGGATGGCTCCGATAGCATTTACCCGGCCTTTGGCATGCCAATCCTTGCTAGTATAACATTTTACACCCTTTAGGCTATAGCCTTGTTCTCTAAGTGCGTCCACACAAAAGCCGCTCTCATCCAAATAAACAATCGGGCGTTTTTCTATTGTTTCATACTTGAAGAGCTTAGGTTGAAATTTCAATCTGGACAACTCATCTGCCTTCGGATGGAATAGCGTTTTGGGGATTGGTTATAAAGTATAGATTTTGATTTTATTCCACGTAAAATCAGCTATTTGCATTTTGCCATCTATACATTTTTAGCAATACACGAAAATAATATGACATATTATAATGATTCAACCATATCTTCAATTCCAAAGAAGAAATTGATGTCATTACTTTGACAGAGCAGTTCAGCCCTTTGTTTAAAATAGATGTGGCCATGAAAAACAGGATTCAGGGTTCTTTTGAATTCCGCAAAGACCGTACAGTATCCTTGGCGTTTTCAAACAACCAATTGACCGATATTTCCAGAAATTCTGTAGTTGTGGGGCTTGGTTACCGCTTCAAAGATGTGGCATTCAGCGTAAGAGCATTGGGCAGCAAACAAGACTTCAAAAGCGATATTATC
>JAVBMO010000183.1:0-9853 GCA_031552355.1 Bacteroidales bacterium
AAGATTTTGCTTAGCGGTTTTTTTATTTGTAGAAGCGGAAACCAATGGTAAAATCCAAGCGACCTAAGTTTTCACCGCTTTCGCCATTGAAATTTACGGATTTGGAACGGCTGTCGGTTTCCATTCGCATATAATTCAAGAAACAAAGTGTATAAGATACGGAAAATCCGATGCCCACATTTTTCCATTGGCGTAGATCGTAACCTAATTTAAAATAGCCGGCAATGCTTGAACCTGTAAGATCGACTAAAAACGCACCATTGTTTCGCAACATATCCAAATAGTTGATATAACCTAAAGAAGCTTCGGCTATAAACAGGTTTTTGCTTTCATTCTCGTAGCGGAACAATCCCGAAACACCCAAATAATAGGTAAATGTATTATTGTTGATTTTCGTTGGAGTTGTTTGCAGGGAATCTGTTTTACCGTAGAAACTGTCCCAAGTATTGAATTGGGAGTAACGCACGCCTACACCAAAATGTTTGGATAAGAAATAACCAAAACTTGCACCAACATTAAGACCAATGCCTTTACTGCTAACGCTTTCCGGGATTCCTACAGGATGCAAATCAATGTCTTTTTCCGAAAATTTATATCCGGGGCCAACATCCACACCTAACATAATTTGCTCATAACTTGGCGAATAAAGTAGTTTTTCCGTTTGTGCCGATTGCTCGTCTTTAAAATGTTTGTATTTGAAAGTGTCCACGCTATCTAACGGAATGCTGGCTTCGTGAAGTTGCTTGTTTTCAGCAAAAGTATACTGAATTTCCGTATTGGTAACTTTCAGGATTTTACAGTTGATTTCCCGTTTGTCGATAGTACGGATAAGGTCCTGCGCTTGCAAAGCCGGGGCAAAGAAAAAACAAGCGAAAAATAAAAACATTGTGAAAAGACAGGTAGTTTTTTTCATATTGTTTAGTTTGGTTTATTCTTATTTAACGCAGTTTTAACACCATATATTTTGCGCAGCACATTCTATTTTTTGGAAAGCTGCAAACTGTCTTGGTTCTTTTGTTCAAATTTTCGAATTAATTCTTCGGGCGAAATGCCTAAATAATCGATGCTGGTTTGGGCATCGGGCGCCAAAGTGTGCTCGGGAAATTTTTGGATAAAAGCCATATAAGCTTCACGAGCTTTTTCTATATTTCCCATTTGTTCAAAAGCAAAGCCCTTTAGGTAAAAGCATTCAGGGAGTTTCTCGAAATTTGGGTATTGTAAAATAATTTCGTCGTAAAGGTTTACGGAATTTTGAAATTCACTTGTATTCATAGCAATATCGGCTGCTTTGAACAAGAAAACAGGCGAAAGGCTGTCTTCGGGAAAATCCTGCACAAATTCTGTCAAAAAGAAAATAAGGGAATCCGCTTGTTGATAGTTTACAGGAGCGTTGGCATCCAGCAATTTTTTCTCATAAGCATTGATTTCCAAAATCCGGTCTTCTTTTGATTTTTTGCACGAAACCATTCCGACAAGCGAAAGAAAAGCACAGGTAACAAAAAGATATTTTTTCATAGGTGGTTTGAACTGTTTTATAAATTTTATTTTTTTCCGAATTTCATGCGATAGCGGACGTTTACTTTGCCGTCGCGGATATCTGTCAATTTTCTTTTTAGCAAAGTGCGTTTAAAAGCGCTTAGTTTTTCGGCAAAAAGTTTGCCTTCCAAATGGTCGTATTCGTGTTGGATAACACGGGCGACAATTCCCGAAAAATCGTCGGTATGTTCTTGAAAATTTTCGTCGAAGTAATGGATCCGGATATTTTCTTTCCGCATCACATCTTCATTCACTCCTGGAATGCTGAGGCAACCTTCGTTGTAAGCCCAAAGATCACCACTTTCTTCAATAATTTGCGGATTGATGAAAACTTTTTTGAATCCGGCCGCTTCGGGATAGTCTTCTTTCATTACGTCAATGTCGAGGACAAACAAACGGATGGATAAATCGATTTGTGGCGCAGCCAAACCAATCCCATACGCCGAATACATGGTTTCGAACATATTTTCAATGAGTGTTTTAAGCTCGGGATAGTTGGCGTCAATATCGGCGCTTACTTTTTTTAATGTCGGATGTCCGTAGGCTATTATGGGGAGTATCATGATTCTGTTCCTTTTTGTTTTTGAAATTCTTACTCAAATTTTGCACCAAATTCTTTTTGAGCCAAATACGATTGCAGAATAATGGTGGCGCTGATGGTATCTATCAAAGCTTTGTCTTGCCGTTGTTTCTTTTTCAAGCCCGAATCAATCATGGTTTGGAAAGCCATTTTTGAGGTAAAACGTTCATCTATGCGGATTATTGGTATTTCGGGAAAAGAGTTTTTCAATTTTTCGACAAAAGCATGGATTTGTTTTGCCGATTCCGAAGGGGTGTTGTTCATTTGCTTGGGTTCTCCCACCACAAATGATTCCACGTCTTCTTTTGCCACATAAGCTTTCAGATAAGGGAAAATCTCTTTTGTGTCCACAGTGGCTAAGCCCGATGCAATGATTTGCAATTCATCGGTACAAGCCAATCCAACGCGTTTTTCGCCATAATCTATAGCGATAATTCTTCCCATATCACTGTTTTAAGGGGTTTCGGGCAAAACCAAAACTGTTGCAAAATTAAGTACTATTTTGGATATAAGCAAGTTAAAATTAAAGGCTCATTTAATTTCTTTTTAGACAATGAAAATTATCGGAATGTTGCTTTTTCGTAACAAAAGAAATATGTATCATTCATTTTTTCAATCATTTATTTCAGGTTTACCGATTTACAAATAAAAACTTCGAAAACTATTTTGGTGTTTTCAGTTTTCTTTATAACTTTGCATCTCGAAATTGAAATAATAAAGTTATGACAGAACTTAAACGAATTATCATTCAGGGGGCTACGGAGCTTTTTGCAAAAAAAGGATGCAAAGCCATCACAATGGACGATATTGCCAAATCGTTGGGAATGTCGAAACGGACGATTTACGAAAATTTCAAGGACAAGGAAGAACTATTGGGTTGTTGCGTGAATTTTTTGTTTGAAGAAATGGACAAAGAATTTGATACATGGAACAAATCCGATAATATTATCCTGTCTTTTCTCGTTTACAGAGATTCGGCTAATAGTGTTATGCAGCAGGTTCCCAAAGATTTTTTTGCGGATGTAAGGCGTTATTTCCCTAAACTTTCTGCACAAATAATTGACACAAGAGTGGAACAAGACAAGGAACGGACAATATATTTATTAGAAAAAGGGAAAAAAGAGGGTTATTTTTTACCGGAATTAAACAGTCAGGTGATTGCTATTCTCATTCAGGAAGTTGGCCGTGTGATGTGCGATGAAGACCTTTTTTCAAAAAAACAATTTAAAGATAACGATATATTTTTCAATGGGTTTATTCCATATTTGCGGGGAATTTCAACGCAAAAAGGAATTGAAACTGTGGACAGGTATTATCATTTACAAAAAAGCACAAAATAAAATACAAACAAAATAAAATTTAGAAACACCATGAAATTTATTAAACTGTGTCTTTTGCTGTTACTACCGGTTGGTATGCAGTTGCATGCTCAACAAACGCAGCAAACACAAGATACATTGGAATTAGATTTGGCAAAAGCTTTGGAAATTGCCTTGAGCGAAAATCCAACCATTAAAATTGCCGACCAAGAAATTCAACGGGTAGATTATTTGAAAAGGGAAACATGGTATGGCTTGATGCCAACCATTGATGGAACAGCGAATTATACCCGCAATATAAAACCTCAAACAATGGTAATGGCCGGGCAAAAATTTACTGTCGGCCAAGATAATTCAATAAGTTTAGGCTTGACGGCAGGATTACCTTTGATTGCACCCGGATTGTGGCGCGGTATCCAAATGACTGATTTGGAAATGAAAATGGCTTTGGAAAAATCCCGTTCTTCTAAATTATCATTAACTGCTGATGTAAAACGAATGTATTACAATGTTTTGTTGGCAAAAGCTTCGCATCAAGCGGTTAAAGAAGGATACGAAATTGCCAAACAAAATTATGAAGATTCCAAAATTCGCTTTGAACAAGGGGTGGTTTCCGAATATGATTATATTTCAGCAGAGGTGCAAATGAGAAACATTATGCCGTCTTTGCTGCAGGTAGAAAATGTCATTGTTCAGACAGAAATGATGTTGAAAGTTTTTGTAGGATTGGATTTGAATCTTCCGGTAAAAGTTGTTGGCAGCTTGTCGGAAATGGAAAATGAAATAAGTCTTGTTCCTGATATGGCTCAATTGAATTTAGATAACAACTCGGATTTGAAACAATTGGAAATTCAACAAAGCCAATTAGAAAAACAACTTCAACTTCAACACACTCAGCTGATGCCGACATTGGCAGCTTTTGGAAATTTCTCTTACATGGGAAGCGGAAACGATAAAGATCAAACCCTTGAAATGATGGGCGTTCCAATGGTTGTTCCTGCCGGAATGAATTGGTATGATCCGGGCTTGTCGGTTGGTTTACAATTGAATGTTCCTATTTTTCATGGGCTTACCAAAATGATGCAACAAAAACAAACCAAAATAAGGATACAGGAATTGGCCTTACAAAAAGATTATATCAAGGAAAATTTGAGTGTTCAATTGGCTACGGCTGTAGATAATATGCAAAAAGCAGCCGAACAAATGGAATCCAATAAGAAAAACATGGAATTGGCAGACAAAGGCTACAAAATTTCACAAAAACGTTTTGAAACTGGCGCCGGAATCTCATTGGAATTAAGAAATTCAACCTTGGCTTTGATGGAAGCAAAACTTGCCTACAGTCAGGCTATTGCCGATTATTTGAACGCAAAAGCAGAACTGGAAAAAGTAATAGGACAGGAAAAATAATTTAGAATTAGACAATTTGAAAATTCGAAAATGTGGAAATGAAGGCAGATAATTTAATTGTAACTTTAACTATAGAATTTGCAATTAGTATTGTGAATTATGCAGAATTGCTAGAAGCGAATAAAAAATATGTTATTGCCCGTCAATTATTAAAATCAGGAACTTCTATTGGAGCTAATGTCCATGAAGCTCAGAATGCCGAAAGTCAAGCAGATTTTATTCATAAAATGAAAATAGCAGCCAAAGAGACGGAGGAAACAGAATATTGGTTATTAATATGTAAAAATGTTGAATCTTATCCTGACTGCAAAATATTAGAAGAACAACTATTAACTATTAAAAGAATCCTTAACAAAATAATTATAACTTGTAAAACAAAATAGAAAAACCGGTACTTGAGAATTTCCAAATTGTCTCATTTCCAAATTTTCAAATAATTAAAATCAATAAAAATTAAACAATTATAATACAATGAAAAAAATAAGTTTTTTACCCGTACTTGCAGCCCTTTTAATTATGGGATGTTCAGGAAAAAAAGAAGCGACTGTTTCTGAAACGGATTCAACACCTCTTGTAACGGTGGTGCCTGCTGAAAAGAAAATTATGCCCAACGTGATAGAATACACCGGAAATGTGGAAGGCTATGTAAAAAATATGATTTCGAGCCAATCGGCCATGCGTATTCAAAAAATCAATGTGGAAGTGGGCGACCGTGTTTCCAAAGGACAGCTTTTGGTACAAATGGATCCTGCAAACTACTTACAATCCAAAGCTCAAATGGAAAACTTAAAAGTAAGTTATTCACGAGCAGAAGCTTTATTAAAGGCAGGTGGTATTGCCAAACAAGAAGTGGATGTAATAAAAACGCAATTGGATATTTCTGTTGAACAAACCCGCAACTTGGAAGAAAATACCCGTTTGATTTCACCTATTTCCGGAATAGTTACAGACCGTAGATTTGATAACGGAGACCTTGCCAGCGGACAACCTATTTTGATTGTTCAGGAATTGAACCCTGTGAAAATCATTATCAGTGTTTCGGAAGAATATTTTTCAAAAATGAAACCCGGAATGTCTATCGATATTTTGTTGGATGTTTTTCCAAATGAAGTATTTAAAGGGAAGGTGGATTTGATTTATCCTACAATTGACCCTTTGACCAAAACTTTCAAAACGCAAATTAAATTGAACAATGCCAATTTGAAAGTGCGCCCCGGTATGTTTGCCCGTGTAAATGTAGATTACGGAATGAAAGATTGTATCTTGGTTCCCGATTTGGCCATACAAAAACAAGTGGGTTCAAACGAACGTTTTGTGTTTACCTATAAAGATGGCGTTGTAAGCCGCAAAACGGTGGAATTGGGAACCCGTTTCAACAATTTGTTCGAAATAAAAACCGGCGTTGAAGAAGGCGAACAAGTGGTTACTGCCGGACAATCACGTTTGTTAGACCAAATGAAAGTGAAACTGCAAAAATAAAGCCCCTCTGTCCCCAAAGGGGAAGAAAACACAAAAAGAAATATTATAATAATAAAGAATTTCCGGCGCTGCCAAGTCCCCCTTTGGGGGATTTAGGGGGCTGGTCAATAAACAAATAAAATGAAAATATACGAATCATCCGTAAAGAAACCCATTTCAACCATCATTATTTTTATTGGTGTGATTGTATTTGGGTTGTTTTCTATGCGAAATTTATCCATAGATTTGTATCCCGAAATGGATATTCCGGCCATCAGCGTGTTTACGTCCTATCCGGGCGCCAGTGCTGCCGATATCGAAACCAATATTACCAAGCTGCTCGAAGATAACCTAAATACGGTAAACAACCTGAAAAAACTGACTTCAAAGTCGTACGATAACTTTTCGTTAATTTCCGTGGAATTTGAATGGGGAACCAACCTCGACGAAGCCTCAAACGATATCCGGGATGCCGTTGGGCGGGTGGAATCGCTTTTGCCTGAAGACGCGGAAAAACCGTCCATCTTCAAATTCAGTTCCAGTATGATTCCAATCCTTTTCCTTTCGGCCACAGCCGACGAAAGTTTTCCGGCCATTAAAAAGATTTTGGACGAAAAAATCGTAAACCCCTTGAACCGTATCGACGGAGTGGGTGCGGTTAGTATCAGTGGGGCGCCGGTACGCGAAGTCCAGATAAATTTGGATCCTATAAAAATGGAAGCCTACCACTTGACTATCGAAGGAATTGGGCAAGCCATTGCAAGCGAAAATCTAAATTTGCCTGCGGGATCTATTGATATAGGCGCCGAAGCCTTTTCGTTGCGGATCCAAGGGGAATACAGCAATAGTGATTTAATAAAAGATGTCATTGTCAAACGCCCCTCTATAGAGCAGATAGTTCAAAATCAAGCAAGTTCAACCCAATTGGTTCGCTTGTCCGATGTGGCAACAATAAAGGATACTCTTCAAAAAGAAACCATCGAAGAATTAATCAATGGAAGAAAAGGTGTTAAGATTATCATACAAAAACAATCAGGTGCTAATACTGTTGCCATTGCAAAAGAAGTAAAAGCTGAAATTGCAAAATTGCAAAAACAACTTCCACCTGATATTAAAATTTCCGAAATTTCCGACACATCTACTTTTATTCAAGACAGTATCAGCAGTTTGAGTGAAACGGTAATGTATGCATTTTTGTTTGTGGTATTGGTCGTATTGTTCTTTTTGGGGCGTTGGCGTGCCACGTTTATCATCTGTTTAACCATTCCGGTGTCGTTGATAACCGCTTTTATCTATATGTATATGTCGGGCGGATCTATCAATATCATTACTTTAAGCTCTCTGTCTATTGCCATCGGTATGGTTGTGGACGATGCCATTGTAGTTTTGGAAAATATTACCAAACATCTTGAACGGGGAAGTTCGCCGAGGGAATCATCAATCTATGGGACAAATGAAGTATGGTTAGCCGTAATTGCGACAACGCTTGTGGTTATTGCCGTATTTTTGCCTCTGACTATGGTTGGCGGCATGGCCGGAATTATGTTTAAACCTTTCGGCTGGATTGTGTCTATTGTAGTTGCCATTTCAACAATAGCAGCTATTACGCTTACGCCAATGCTTTCGGCACAATTGCTAAAAACTCAGTCGGCACATACTTACAAAGGTTTGGGTATTGTTTTTAAACCTATTGATAAAATTTTGGATAAGATTGACAATGGTTATGAAAAAATATTGACATGGGCTGTTCGGCACCGTACATTTTTGATTTCTGTATGTGTTGTAATTTTCCTTTCCAGCTTGTTTTTGCTGACCAAAGTTCCTACGGAATTTATTCCCCAATCCGATAATGCACAAATTTCGGCGGTGGTGGAATTGCAACAAGGCACAGGGCTTGAAACCACCAAGGAAGTTGCACATCGCATAGAAACTGTTTTCAACAAAGAGTATCCTGAAATAGAAATCTTAAACAGCAGTTGTGGCGCCGCCGACGGCAGTAATATTTTTGCAGCTTTTGGAAAATCAGGAACCCACGTCATTAATTTTACCATGCGGTTAAGCAAGGAAACCCAACGTGAGCGATCTATTTTTGACATTGGGGATTTAATGCGTAAGAATTTTGATAAATTCCCGGAAATTGTGAAATACACTGTGTCGCCGGGAGGAAATCAAGGCGGAGGCATGATGGGTGGAGGCAATACGGTAGATTTATTGATTTTCGGATACGATTTCAATACCACATCTGCCTTTGCCGACAGGATGATGGACAGCATTAAGCGAAATGTTCCCGGAACAAGGGATATCACGCTGAGCCGCGACCCTATGAAAATAGAATATCATGTGGATTTTGACCGTCAAAAACTTTCCTATTATGGAATCAGTATGGCACAGGCTGCATCGTTTGTCCGTAACCGTATCAATGGTTTAACGGCTACAAAATACCGCGAAGACGGCGATGAATATGATGTAGTGGTTCGTTATGATGAACCTTTCCGTAAATCCGTTGAAAACATTGAAAATATTTTGCTTCAAAGTCCGATAACCGGTCAATTTGTACGTGTTTCTGATGTAGGGAAAGTGGTGGAAAAATTCAGTCCGCCAACCATTGAACACGAAAACCGCCAACGTGTAATTAAAGTACAAACCAGCATGTATGGTGCGGCTTTAAGTGAAGTGGTAGCCGGTGTTCAAAAAGAATTAGACAAAGTAGATATCCCTCAAGACATACATGTTACTATTGGCGGAACTGCAGCGGATCAAGCGGAGTCTTTTGGCGATATGATGGTGCTTTTGGTGTTAATTATCGTTTTGGTTTACATTGTAATGGCTACCCAGTTTGAGTCTTTGCGTATGCCGTTTATCATCATGTTGTCGTTGCCATTTGCTTTCACAGGGGTATTCCTCGCCTTATTCCTTACCAATACACCATTGAGTTTGATTGCTTTGATTGGTGCCGTAATGTTGGTAGGTATTGTGGTAAAAAATGGTATCGTGATGGTGGACTTTACCAATCTTTTGCGCGAACGGGGCTTGTCGGTAAGTCAGGCCGTAATTGCCGCAGGAAAATCGCGTCTGCGTCCGGTATTAATGACCACTTTGACCACCATTTTGGGGATGGTGCCTTTGGCTGTGGGAAGCGGCGAAGGTTCTGCCATCTGGAAACCAATGGGTATTGCTATTATCGGTGGTTTAACATTTTCAACTATTTTGACATTGGTTGTTGTTCCTATTGTTTATACGATATTCGGTGCTGCCGGATTGCGTAAACGCCGCAAAAGACAACAACAAATGATGGAAGATTTGATTGAAAACGAAGCTAATTAAAAATAAACAAAGCTGATTTTTCAAACTATTGGCGCTTTTTCGAAAAGTGCCAATAGTTCAAAAAATCAGCAAATAAACAGATAACCTAATCAACAAAAATAATGAAAGCAATATTTGTATCCTATAACCAAGCGCTTACAGAAAGAGTGGAATATCTTCTCGACCGTCATAATTTACGTGGATATACCAAATGGGAAAATGTATTCGGACGTGGAACCTACAAAGG
>JAVBMO010000047.1:0-3183 GCA_031552355.1 Bacteroidales bacterium
GCTTTGGGAGGAATGTTCCTGAAACGCATTGCCGATTATTTGGAACATTGGGAAAAATAAATTTAAACGATTAGAATTTTGTACGCCATGAAAAAATATGATATCATAAACACCGATAAGGAAACCCTGAAACGATGGTACTATCTGATGACACTTGGCAGAATGATAGACGCCAAAGCGCCGGTGTATCTGCTGCAATCGTTAGGCTGGTCGTTTCACGCGCCCTATGCCGGTCACGATGGCATTCAACTTGCCATTGGCCAGGTTTTCACCAAAGGCGAAGATTTCCTTTTCCCTTATTACAGGGATTTGCTTACCGCATTATCTGCCGGCATGACCGCAGAAGAAATCATCCTGAACGGAATTTCCAAAGCTACCGACCTTACCGGCGGTGGACGGCACATGTCGAACCATTTTTCAAAACCCGAATTTCATATCGAAAATGTCGCTTCGGCAGTGGCCACGCACGATGCCCATGCCGTTGGGGTGGCTCGCGCCATGGTATATTACAAACACAGAGGGGTCGCCATTGCCTCACATGGCGAAGCTTCCACTTCCGAAGGTTATGTCTATGAGGCCATCAATGGAGCGAGCACGGAACGCCTGCCTGTCATTTTTGTCATACAGGATAACGGATTCGGAATTTCCGTTCCCAAAAGCGAACAAACCGCCAACCGCAAAGTTGCCGATGATTTCAAAGGGTTTAAAAATTTAAAAATTATCCATTGCAATGGAAAAGATGTTTTCGATTCCATGAATGCCATGGCGGAAGCGAGGGAATGGGCTATTAAAAACAGTATGCCGGTTATTGTTCAGGCCAATTGTGTGCGGATAGAATCGCATTCCAATTCCGACAAACATACTTTGTACCGCGATGAAAACGAATTGGCTTATGTGAAAGCTGCCGACCCCTTGGAAAAATTCAAACGGATGTTGCTCCGTTACGAACGCTTTACCAAGGAAGAATTGGCGTCTATAGAAGAAGAAGCCAAAACGGAATTGAGCTCAGCCAACCGTAAAGCCATTGCGGCACCCGATCCAAAAGCGGAAACCATTTTGGATTATGTGATTCCAGAACCCTATATTCCCCAAAAATATGCCGATGGAATGCATAATGAGGTTGGGGAAAAGAAAACCATGGTAACCGCCATCAACGAAACACTAAAAGCCGAATTTCGTCACAATCCCGATACTTTTATTTGGGGGCAGGATGTAGCCAATAAAGAAAAAGGAGGCGTTTTTAATGTCACGAAAGGGATGCAGCAGGAGTTCGGCCCAACAAGGGTTTTCAATGCGCCAATTGCCGAAGAATACATTGTGGGAACAGCCAACGGCATGAGCCGTTTTGACCCCAAAATACGTTTGGTTATTGAAGGCGCTGAATTTGCCGACTATTTTTGGCCAGCGATGAACCAGTTTGTGGCAACCGCCCATGAATATTGGCGCAGTAACGGTAAATTTTCTCCGAATATCACCTTGCGTTTGGCTTCCGGCGGATATATCGGCGGCGGACTTTACCATTCGCAAAGCATCGAAGGCGCTTTAGCCACTATTCCAGGGGTAAGAATTGTGTACCCTTCCTTTTCCGACGATGCAGCAGGATTGCTCCGTACCAGCATGCGTTCCGAAGGTTTTACCGTTTTTATGGAACCCAAAGCGCAGTACAATTCTACCGATGCGGCTTGTTTCATCCCCGAAGATTTTGAAGTCCCTTTTGGCAAAGCACGGCTTCGCAGGGAAGGTTCTGACCTCAGCATTATCACGTATGGAAATACTACACATTTTTGTTTGAAAGTAGCCGACCGTTTGGCAAAGGAAAACGGATGGAATATAGAAGTTTTAGACCTTCGATCCTTGATTCCGCTCGATAAAGAAAGTATTTTCAATTCGGTGAAAAAAACAAGCAAGGTGTTGGTGGTACATGAAGACAAAATGTTTTCGGGTTTTGGCGCCGAAATTGCCGCGACGATTGGGACGGAAATGTTTCGCTATTTGGATGCGCCTGTCCAACGTGTGGGAGCAACCTTTACTCCGGTAGGATTTTATTCTGCCTTGGAAAAAGCCATCCTTCCCGGAACAGACCAAATTTACGAAGCAGCAAAAAAATTGCTAAATTATTAATTTAATTGAGAGTTGAAAGTGAGTTTTTAATGATGAGTGATGAGTTTTTTCGCTGTGCGAAATGTTTTCAGACAGGACTTCTTTAATGAAAAATGAAAATTTAAAAATGAATAATGCGCAGCCTATGTGTTTCTATCTTCCTATGTGGTAAAAAGATCCTGAGGAAATCTGCAAAATTTGCGAAAAAATTCATAATTGAAAGGCTTATCGGCGTAAATAAATTCATCACGAAAATAATAACCAAATAATTACAAAAGATGAAAACCATAGGATTATTTTACAGCACAGAAACCACAAAAACCGCTAAAGTGGCAAAGAAAATCCAGGAGGCGCTCAGCGATATAAATTTTACCGTTGTTCCTGTGGAAAATTCTTGGGAAAAAGATTTCGAAGCCTACGATATTTTAATTGTCGGCACTTCCACTTGGTTCGATGGCGAATTACCCAACTATTGGGACGAATTGCTTCCGAGAATAAAATCATTGAATCTGAAAGGCAAAAAAGTAGCCCTCTTTGGCTTGGGCGACCAAACCGGTTATCCCGATAATTTTGCCGATGGCATCGGAATTTTAGCCGAAACTTTTGAAACAGCAGGAGTTTCCATCATCGGACAAACTTCTTCGGCAGGCTACCAGTTTAACCAATCAAAAGCAGTGCGGAACCACAAGTTTTTGGGGCTTATTCTGGATATTGAAAACCAAGCCGGAAAAACGGATGAACGTATCAAAAACTGGACACAACAACTGAAAAAAGAACTTCTTTGATTGAATAATGAAAAATGGTGTTGCGCCGTGACATAAAAAACCGCTTGTACGTTAAGTTTCATACAAGCGGTTTTCTCTTTATTTTCCGCTTAGCAGAGGCACGTCTACGAAATATATTCTTCGCAAAATTTTAATTGTAGTTTGCAGAAAATACGTAGTAACCTGAGTTCGATATAAGCATTTTCTTAAAAGAGAGCTAATTGAGTTGTTTTCGGTTCAAATTCCACTTTGATGGACGGCTTCTTTGGAAAGAAGCTGTAAGCGGCTAATCCCGCCAATAGATTAGTCAAAAAATTGG
>JAVBMO010000163.1:0-11556 GCA_031552355.1 Bacteroidales bacterium
AAAATTACCGCAACCAAAAGCTCGTAAGGGCTTCCGTAAACCAATTCACTTTCGGCGATAGGCCTGTTTTTTTCGAAATATTCGATTACCTTATTGAAAAGTTCTTGCTTTTTCACACAAAAGAAGTTTTATTTTTTAAAATCAGCTTTTTTGTAACGTTTCTTCAATTCGCTTTTATATTCTTTACACAAAGTCCTAAACCATTTGTCATTTTCGTATTTTTCAAGAACTTTTTCGGCTTCTTCTTCAGGAACGGCTTTGTTGTACATGTCCAAAGTCATCAACTTGGCAATGCGTTTTTGTACAGAAGACGTTTCCCAAGCACTGTATCCAAGGTCTTTCAATGCACCTAAAACTTCAACAGAAACCTTGAATTCTTTGTAACGAACCAAAATTTCTATGGCGTTCAGAATAAAATTTTCGTTTTTTAGGTCAACTAAAATATTACGTAGAAAAACGTGTTGCACTCCCATGCTTGCCAATCCATAAGTATTGTAGAATTCTTCGCCGGCGCCATATTGTTGGATATATGCCGTGGTGTCCGAACGGTTTAAAGCTTTGTAGGCGCCATCCATAATATTGATATATTCCAAAGGCTTTTCCAATTGTGTTCTGAAATTTTCCAGTTTTGATTTATCCAAAGTACAGCCTTCCGATTCGCGTATACTCATCCCTTTTCTTATATAGCTGTCAGCGCAATAGAAATCTTCACGTTTTACGCAATCCATAATATTATACACAAATCCATTGATTTCATCCTGTTTTTTGGCGCAGACTTTTTTATCCAAAACCTCCAAATACGATTGCATGATTTTAATAACTTCAGGATCGTCTTGCATTTTGTAAGCGCCAATCAGTTCGTTCGTCATATTTATAAGGCTGTCGGCATCGCGTTGTTTCCCTTGCCAAATAAGGTATTCGGCCTGAGACATACGTTTTGCCGTAATTTCACGGATGGCCAAACGATACATATCGTCCAATTCTCTTTTTTCGCTACTGATAGTGGCCAAACGATTGGCCGATTCCAAAACCTGAAGCGCTTTTTCGTAACTGTTTACACTCAAATAGGAACGGGTTTCGTAGAATTTGTCGTCCAATTCTTGTTTAAGACTGGTGGCTCTTTGTTTGGCCGTTCCTGCCTCTGAAATATATTTTTTTTCAATAGCGTCAATATCTTTTTGGGTAGTGGGTTTGGTGTTGTCCACCACATAAGCGCCATATTTTTCTTTATATGTTTTCGGATTACTTCCTTCGCCAATGGTGTCGAGCATTTGAGCATATTTGCTTTTAGGCGGTGCAATGGCCTCTACTTCCTTGGAAACCTGGTTGGCAAAACGGGTGTCCACAAAACTGCTGAAATATTTGGCTTTGTCAAGCAATTCGCTTTGCAGGGCGGCTTTACGGTCGCCTTGTACCTTTTTGGCTTCTTCAAGATAATTTTCGGCAATACGCTTGGCAATGCTCGAAAAACCCGATGTATCTTTTATGCTCGAACGGTTTTCGCTGAAATATTCATAGGCCGTAGCGGCAAAATTGTCGGCCACCATATTTTTTTCCAAACTCAGGGCGCGTTCGGCAATTTTCAGATGGGCATTATAAATTTCCTGTCTGCATTTGTTTATATTGAAAGTTATTTCCTCCTTTTTACAAGTGGCAATAGGGTCGGTTTGGCAAAATTCATTCAATTCGTTGAAAACATCCAAAGCATAGGCATATTTCCCCTGATTACTTAACGACATGGCATAAAGGAAATTTTTGTTATAAGCGTAGTCCAGTAAGTTGGTAACCAAGCGTTTTTCGTCCTCCGTAAGATTAAAAGTATTGTAAACCATGGTCATACGAGAAGTAGCTCTGACAATTTTTCCGCTGTCCAAATCAATTTTGGCCAATTGGTAATTCGCTAAAACATGTTTGGAATTCATTTCCAAAGTTTTGTTGAACATTTTTTCGGCCGCAGGAATATTTTTCTTCGAAAGTTCGAAAAGACCCTTCTGATACATCCAATTGGCTGTCCGGGGAAGCATAAAATCAATAATTTCCTTGTTTTGGTCTATCAAGGCCTTTAACTCAAACCACGATTCAAAGACAATATAGTCAATGGATTGTTTTTCATATTTTTTCAAAACATCTTCGGCTGTAATCAATTGAAGGCTGTAAACAGGCAAAATATCAGGATTTTCGTATGAAAAACGGCTTAGAATATTTTTTTGCTGCTCTATTTCGTTGGTAATCATTTTGCGTTCATTGCTCGACAAACGTTGTGCTGCAAGGTTTCCTGAAAGGATAATAAGTAAAAAAAGAATGGAAAGTCTCAATTTGGTTGCCATAATTTCTATCAGATTGGTATAAAATGTACTTGTAAAAGTATGCTTTTCAAAAGGTACAAAGGTACTCATTTTTTGTTTATCTGCATTAGCTTTTATGCACGTGGGCTGTTTATATCTTTTTTCCTAAAGTCATGTTTTTTTCGTACCTTTGTCGCTTGTTTAAAAAATGGAAAATTTGCATTATGAGCGAAAACGAAAAAAAAGAACAAGGTAATTACACAGCAGACAGTATTACAGTATTGGAAGGTTTGGAAGCAGTTCGCCTGCGTCCGGCCATGTACATAGGTGATGTGAATATGAGAGGGCTACACCATTTGGTTTACGAGGTGGTTGACAACTCTATAGATGAGGCGCTTGCGGGGTATTGTACAAAAATTAAAGTTAGCATACACGAAGACAATTCTATTTCGGTAGAAGATAATGGACGGGGAATTCCTGTCGGCATTCATAAAAAAGAAGGACGTTCGGCTTTGGAAGTGGTTATGACCGTTTTACATGCCGGTGGTAAATTCGACAAGGGAACATACAAGGTTTCCGGCGGTTTGCATGGTGTGGGGGTTTCTTGTGTGAACGCCCTTTCGGTTGATATGAAAGTGGAAGTTTTTACTGAGGGAAAAAGCTATATGCAAGAATACCAAAAAGGTATTCCATTGTATCCCGTGAAGGAAACCGGAATTACAGACAAAAGAGGTACTACGGTTTGGTTTAAACCCGATGGAAGTATTTTTACCGTAACGGAATACAATTACGATACTTTGGCAGCTCGTTTGAAGGAATTGGCTTATTTGAACAAAGGCATCGAATTGAGTATTACCGATTTTCGCGAAAAAGACGATACAGGGAATTATCGCTCAACCGTTTTCTTCTCAGAACATGGTTTACGCGACTTTATCAACTATTTGGACGAAACTCGCGAAAAAATTATGCCGGAACCCATTTGTATTGAAGGTGAAAAAGGCGGAATTCCAATTGAAATTGCGCTTCAATACAATACTTCATTTTCGGAAAATATTCATTCTTACGTAAACAATATCAATACCCACGAAGGGGGGACGCATTTGTCCGGTTTCCGCCGTGGACTAACACGTACTTTGAAAAGCTATGCCGAAAAATCGGGCATGCTCGACAAAATAAAATTCGACATCAGTGGTGATGACTTCCGCGAAGGTTTAACCGCTATTGTTTCCATAAAAATTGCCGAACCTCAGTTTGAGGGGCAAACCAAGACCAAATTGGGAAACAACGAAGCCATGGGAGCCGTTGACCAAATTGTCAGCGACTTGCTTACGCACTATTTGGAAGAAAACCCTAAGGAATCGCGTTTGATTGTCAATAAAGTGATTTTAGCTGCTACGGCGCGTCATGCCGCGCGCAAAGCCCGCGAAATGGTGCAACGCCAAACTGTATTCAGCGGTGGTGGATTGCCCGGAAAACTTTCCGATTGCCAAAGCACAGACCCCAGTATTTGCGAACTCTATCTTGTGGAGGGAGATTCCGCAGGGGGAACGGCAAAATCAGGCCGTTACCGCGAATACCAAGCCATTCTTCCGTTGAGGGGTAAAATCCTGAATGTGGAAAAAGCCATGCCTTACAAGGTCTTGGAAAACGAAGAAATTAAAAATATTTACCAAGCTTTGGGCGTAACCATAGGAACGGCAGAAGACAGCAAAGCCTTAAATATGGACAAACTTCGTTACCACAAAGTAGTTATCATGACCGATGCCGATGTGGACGGAAGCCACATTGCGACTTTGATTTTGACTTTCTTCTACCGTCACATGAAGGAATTGATAGAAAACGGTTATGTATATATAGCTACACCTCCTTTATATTTAGTGAAAAAAGGTAAGGAAAGTCGCTATTGCTGGGCAGAAGAAGAACGTTTGGCTGCCATTCAGGAAATGGGTGGCGGAAGAGATTCCGGCGTACATGTTCAGCGTTATAAAGGGTTAGGGGAAATGAATGCCAGCCAATTGCGCGACACAACGATGGATCCTAAAAACCGGATTTTGCGTCAGGTAACTATTGACAATGCTTCGGAAGCAGACCATACATTTTCTATGTTGATGGGAGAAGATGTGTTGCCACGGAAAGAATTTATCGAGAAAAATGCCAAATACGCACGTATTGATGCGTAATTAATTGAGAATTGAAATTGAGAATGTTTGTCGCTGCGCGACAGAAAAGCCGCTTGTGCGAAATGCAACGTATAAGCGGCTTTTATTATGTATCATGCTGGGCGTAGTAGGAAATATGTAAATCCTATCAAAAGAGAATAGTCGAATTGTCAAATTTTCAAATCATCTAAAGATTCTTTAAAATCTCACCACTGAGTTGTTGGAGCGAAATTTCACAAAGTTTGGTGTTGTATTCGGCTGCCAACAGGCGATTTTCGGCTTCGAGCAGGCTGTTTTGGGCTTCGCGAAGTTCAATACCTGAAAGGTCTCCGAGTTTGTAGCGGTCAATGGCAATTTCGTGGTTTTCTTTGGCTACTTCAAGGTTGGAACGTTCCAAACCAATCAGATTCAGATAAGTTTCGTACGACATCCAAAGGTTGGTAAAATCGGCTTTGATAGACAATTCCAACTGTTCATACCGAATTTCCACATTTTCCACAGCCAGTTGGGCGTTTCGTTGTTCCCTGCGACGGTTCATCCCGTCAAAAATATTAAATCCTAAGGTTAAACCATAATTCAAGCCCAAGTTTTGTTGGCGTTCGTAAGTCCCCGTTTCAAAAGTATTTAAAGTATAGCCATATCCGGCATTCAGCTTCAGGTAAGGGTAGTTGCGGCTTTTAATCATTTTATAATCCAGTTCGCTCAAACTTTTGTCTTTTATGGCAAGCAAGAGCGAAGTATTATTGATTTTTATCTGTTCCCAAAGACTGTCTTTTGTCAAAGAATAGTTGAGATTTATGGTTGTATCCAAAATGGCGAACGGTTGCGAAACTTCTTCTACGGCCATCAAATGATTGAGCCTTACAGCAGAGCGGTAAAGCGTTTCGGTTTGTTTTACAAGGCTTGAACTGTCAGCATTGAAATCCACAGTGGCCTGCTGCAAATCCAAGCGAGACAACGAACCGATTTTATAACGGGCTTCCACAATCCGAAGCCGCTCTCTTGACAAAGCCACAGCCGATTTTAGGTTTTTTAGCCGGATATTTTGCTGGATATAATTGTAATATTCCATTGAAAGGTTGGCGGCAAAATCTTCCAAGGTCAAGCGGGTATTTAGTTCACCTTTCTTTTGCAATTCTTTGAGTCGTTCATAATTTGCCTGAATTTTAAAGCCGTCGAAAACCATCCAATTCAAATTTAAGCCTGCATTTACCGTTTGGGTGAGATTATTATTGATATGAGTACTTTCACCTGAAAAATAATCATAGTCAGAGTTATTTAGGGCGCCGGAATAGCCTGCATTCAGGTCTAAAGTGGGCAAATATCCCGCATTGCCCAAGCTAGCATTGTTGTCCGAAATTTTTTGTTCATTCCGTACAATCTGTATGCCGTAATTCTTTTCCAAACCAGTTTTCAGGCAATATTGCAAAGTATAAATTTCCTGAGCGTTGGCTGTACTGAAAATGGCAATTATAAAAAACAAAAAGGTCGATAAGCAAAATTTATTTTTTATGTATTTCATCTTTAGATGTTTATTCTATTTGATAGATTTTTTAATTAGCAACCAATTGATTTTCCTTATTTCTTTTATCATCTCGTTTTTTCCGGTCTGTAGAAATGTAAGAATAAATAGCCGGAACCACATACATGGTTAAAAATGTGGATACAATCAATCCGCCGATAACGGCAATCCCCATGGCAATCCGTCCGTTGGCGCCTTCTGCGCTTGCCAAAGCCAAAGGAAGTGTTCCTAAAACAGTGGCAAAACTGGTCATCAGAATGGGGCGAAGCCTTTGTACCGCAGCGCCTTGTATGGCTTCTCTTTTCGGGATTCCATGTTCTTGCCGTTGGTTGGCAAATTCCACAATCAGAATCCCGTTTTTAGCCACTAAACCTATTAGCATAATGATTCCTATCTGGCTGAAAATATTCATTGTAATGTCTTTGTAATACATAAAAATCAAGGCGCCGGCAATAGCCAAAGGCACTGTGAGCATGATGATGAGTGGGTCTTTGAAACTTTCGAACTGTGCAGCTAAAATCAAAAAAATGAGCACTAAAGCTAGTAAAAAGGCAAACAACAAACTCGAAGAACTTTCGCGAAACGATTTCGAATCGCCGGACAAAGCCGTGCGGAAACTTTCGTCAAGGGTTTCTTTTGCAATTTTATCCATTTCGTCCAAACCTTCGCCAATGGTTACACCTTTTGCCAATCCGGCCGAAACCGTGGCGGAATTAAAACGGTTGTAGCGATACAATTGCGGTGGCGCCACACTTTCGCTCAAATCTACCATATTATCCAACTGAATCATAAAACCGTCTTTATTTTTCACGTAAATGGATTTCAGGTCGAGAGGCGTATTTCGCTGTTGGCGGTTGATTTCGCCCAAAATTTGGTACTGTTTCCCGTTCATATAAAAATATCCCATCCGCTGGCCGCTCAGGGCATATTGTAAGGTTTGCCCAATGTCGCGAGTGCTTACGCCGAGCAGTCCGGCTTTGTCGCGGTTGATTTCCACGCGGGCTTCGGGTTTGGTAAATTTTAAATCCACATCTGCCATTTGGAATTTGGGACTTTCATTCACTTTCTGCATGAAAGCAGGAATAAATGCCTGCAATTTTTCTAGATTCGGGGCTTGTAAAACATATTGAATGGGCATGCTGCCACGTCTTCCACCAAAGGTAGATTGCTGTTGAACGAAAGCTCGGGCGTCGGTTTCGGAACGCATGGCATCGGAAAGGGCATCGGCAATTTCCATTTGGCTGCGCTTACGGTCTTTAATATCGGACAACATCAATCGGGAAAATCCCGTATTTTTGTTTACCATCATAATATTAACCCTTCGTTCGGGAGCGACAGAATCTGCCAAAACGCTTATCTTTTCGGTAAAATCGCGGTAAAATTCATAGGTGGAACCTTCAGGAACCTTTGTTCGTATGGTTATTTGCGAACGGTCTTCCAAAGGCGCCATTTCCGAAGGGATTTTTATATAAAAATAGACAATCACCGACAAGGTAGCCGCAATTACCGGAAAAACAATCCATTTGTGAGAAAGGAAATAATTGAGTGAACGACTGTAAAATTTATTTAAACCGGTGAAAAAAGGTTCGGTTTTACGGTAAAACCAATTTTGTTTTTCGCGCCGTTTCAACAATTTGGTCGATAGCATGGGCGTGAAAGTCAAGGCTACAAAGGCGGAAATTAGTACAGCGCCGGAAATGACAATGCTAAATTCGCGGAACAGCCGCCCTGTCATTCCTTCCATAAAAACAATAGGAAAAAACACCGCTACCAAAGTAATGGTGGTAGAAACCACCGCAAAAAATATTTCTTTTGACCCTTCTATGCCGGCATCCAGAGGTTTCATGCCCTTTTCAATTCGGACATAAATATTTTCGGTAACTACAATGGCGTCATCGACCACAAGCCCCACGGCCAAAACCACCGCCAGCAACGACAATACATTGATGGAAAATCCTGCCACGTACATTACAAAAAACGCCCCGACCAACGAAACGGGAATTACCACGCAGGGAATCAAAGTTACACGCCAGTCGCGAAGAAACAAAAAGATAATCAGCACTACCAAAGCAAAGGCAATATAAACGGTTTCTTCCACTTCGGCTATAGAAGAACGGATAAACTTTGTGTTGTCGTAGCCAATTTCAATGGAAACGTCTTTAGGAAGGTCTTTTTGGATTTGTTTAACCCGCTTATTAACTTCGTCGGAAATATTGATTTGATTGGCGCCGGGTTGGGGGATAATCACCACGCTGACAACCGGAATCCCATTCTTTTTCAGGATACTTTGCTGGACTTCGGGACCCAATTCGGCTGTACCGATATCCCGGAAACGGACAATATTATAATCGTCTTGCTTGATAATTAAACTGTTGAATTCCTCGGGCGACTGCATCAGGCCCATGGTTCTGATAGTCAATTCAACCTGGTTTCCCTCAATGCTTCCCGAAGGTAATTCCACATTTTCCATGTCGATGGCATTTTTAACATCGATAGGAGTGATGCCATAAGCCGCCATTTTATTAGGGTCGAGCCAAAGGCGCATGCAATAACGCTTTTCGCCCCAAATGCTTACAGAACTTACATCGGTAATGGTTTGAAGTTGTTCTTTTACGGTAAGGTCGGCAATTTCGCTCAATTCCAACAGAGAACGCTGGTTACTTTGAATATCGACTTGCATGATGGGGTCGGAATCGGCGTCGGCTTTCGAAACCGTAGGCGGGTCGCAGTCGCGTGGCAACAGGCGTTGCGCTCGCGAAACTTTGTCGCGCACGTCGTTGGCCGCAGTTTCCATATCCACATTCAATTCAAATTCAACCGTGATGCGGCTTCGTCCTTGACTACTTGAGCTGCTGAGCGAACGAATGCCCGGAATACCGTTGATATTTTGTTCGAGCGGTTCTGTTATTTGGTTTTCAACAACATCGGAATTGGCACCCGGATAATTTACGTCAACAGTGATAATCGGATTATCGACATTGGGATATTCCCTTACGCCCAAAAAGGTGAAGCCAATTATCCCGAAAATAAAGATAATAAGCACAAAAACAGTTGAAAGTACAGGCCTTCTGATGCTAAGTTCCGATATGTTCATTTTAGTATTGGGTGTATGTAAGGTTAAAAGGTTTGTAAAGTTAGTAAAGTTAAAAGGTTGTAAGGTTGTAAGGTTCGAAAACGTTATGAACTTTAAAACTTTAAGAACTCGATAAACTAATTTACAGGATCAATGATTTTGTCGATTTTCACGGGCATTCCGTCGCGCAGCTGCATAATACCAGTTACAATTAAGGTGTCACCGGCATCTAATCCTTTCAAAACCTGCAATTGCGATTCTGTGCGGATACCTTTCGACAAAGCCACCTGACGGGCAATGCCGTCTTTGTAAATATACACTATATCGCGTCCCATTTCAGCTATAACGGCTTGATTGGGAACTGTTAATGTGTTGTCAATTTGTTTCATGCGGATGGAAATGGCTGCCGAAATTCCGGGTTTCAGTTTTCCGCCGGCATTGGGGTAGCTTGCACGTACTTTGAGTGTTCGTGTCCGCATATCTATAGCCGATTCCATGGCATAAACCGTGGCATTGTATTCGTTTAAGTCGCCTTGTATGCGGAACGCAACAGGAATTCCAGGACGTATTTGATTGGCTTGTCGCTCGTTGATAGAAAATTCCAACTTCAAAGGGCTTATTTTGGTCAAACGGGCAATAACCGTAGTCGGCGAGGCATAGGTGCCTTCGCTGACCAAACGAAGCCCGATAACTCCATCGAAAGGCGCCCGAAGTTCTGTTTGGGAAATTCGCGATTTTATCAATTCCAAATCGGCTTTCAATTTTTCCAAATCGGTGGTTACCTGTTCGTAGGCTTCCAAACTCACGGCGTCGCGTTCCAATAGAGATTTTTGACGAAATACACGGTCGTTTGCCAAAGGCAATTGCGCCTGCAATTTTTTTAGTTCGGCCTGAAGCGGCTCATCGTTTACTTTGGCAAGCAAATCACCTTTTTTCACCAAAGTACCTTCCTGAAAATAGATTTTGGTAATTTTCCCGGATGTTTCGAACGAGAGATCCACTTCTTCGTCGGGCATAAGGCTTCCGGTAGTGTAAACCAAATCGTTGAGGCTGGTATATTGCAAAACCTGTGCAACAATATTCAACGGTTTTCCTGAAGAAGATTTTGCCTCTGAACTTATCAACGGAGAGTCGTTTTTATCTTTTGAAAAGATTTTTTTTTGAATTTTGGGGAAGAAAGCCATGCCCAGAATTAGCACTGCTATGGTAATAATCAGGATGAGTCTTTTTTTTCGTTTCATTGATCTTAGTTTTCAGGAGTACATGAACAATTGAACGAAATTACAAACATTTTATTATATATCTGTTATGATTTAGTTAAGAATTTGTTTTGCGTTAAGTAACTGTTTAGATTTATAAACAACATCCGACATTGCCGTTGCTTTTAAGCAACGGGCTAAAATATAAACCGAACGAAAACGGCTTTAGCCAAACATTTTAACTTTTTTTATTAGGCTAAAGCCTCAAAATGTTGTTCATAACTCAAAAATCCGTCAGCTAAAGCAAACGGCAATAATTTTTAAACTGTTTCTAAATTTAGTCTGTGCAATGATAAAAGTAGATGAAAATAAATGTGTTTTACGAAATCTTAGCCCAATTCCGGCTATTTCGTTTTTCCATGTTTTCCATTTGAATTTTCAGAAGAAAATATTCCGGCAATTCGAGCTGAGGATCTTTTTGTAGAATATCCATAGCCAATTGCCTCACCGTCCTGATGATGGCTTCATCTTTCACAAGATCGGCTATTTTCAAATTCAGGACACCACTTTGTTGGGTTCCTTGTAAATCGCCTGGGCCACGAAGTTTTAGGTCGGCATCGGCAATTTCAAAGCCGTCGTTTGTGCGCACCATGGTTTCAATGCGGGTTTTGCCTTCGGCAGA
Organism: Bacteroidales bacterium; assembly: GCA_031552355.1. Lineage (GTDB taxonomy): Bacteria > Bacteroidota > Bacteroidia > Bacteroidales > P3 > JAVBMO01. The sequence goes on from JAVBMO010000163.1 coordinate 10,921, forward strand.
AAGCTTGTGCGAGGTCATGAGGATGCAGAAGGATTGTTCGGCGCCACGCCCCACACGTCCACGCAACTGGTGCAATTGCGACAAACCAAAACGTTCGGCGTTTTCAATCACCATTACACTGGCATTGGGAACATCAACACCCACTTCAATCACCGTGGTAGAAACCATGATTTGGGTAATATTTTTCTTAAACCGTTCCATTTCATAATCCTTGTCCGCCGGTTTCATCTTTCCATGCACAATGCTGATTTGGTATTCGGGTAAAGGGAAATCGCGAGCAATGCTTTCATAGCCATCCATCAGGTCCTTCAAATCCAACTTTTCGGATTCGTTTATCAAAGGATACACCACATAAACCTGTCGCCCCAACTGGATTTGCTGTTTCATAAAAGCAAAAAGTTTCAATCTTGCCGAATCATATTGGTGAATGGTTTGTATGGGTTTGCGGCCGGGAGGCAATTCGTCAATTATGGAACAATCCAAGTCGCCATAAACCGTCATGGCCAAAGTGCGGGGAATGGGAGTAGCCGTCATGACCAACACATGAGGCGCCATGTTGTTTTTCGCCCACATTTTGGCTCTTTGTTCCACACCAAAACGATGTTGCTCGTCAATGACAACAAAGCCTAAGTTTTG
>JAVBMO010000147.1:0-5519 GCA_031552355.1 Bacteroidales bacterium
AAGCCACTGCTGCGGCTTTTTCAACAGCTTCTTCATTTGTTTGTTCTGCAACAACTTCTTGTACAGTTTCTTCTGCAGGAATTTCTTGTTGAGAAGGTTCTAGTTTTTCAACAGGTTCTTCGCTTATTTGTTCTGCAACAGTTTCCGGTGCTGTTTCTTCTGCAGGAATTTCTTGTTGAGAAGTTTCAACTTCTGGTTTTTCAACAGGTTCTTCGTTTGTTTGCTCTGCAACAGCTTCTTGTGCTGTTTCTTCTGCAGAAATTTCTTCCGTTTTTTGTACCGGAATTTCTTGTTCTACATCAGCATTTTCGCTGGGGATAGAAACATCTTCTGTATTTTGCAAAACTACATTTTCTTGCTCTGCGTTAGAAGATTCAATGTTTTGTTCTTTTTCCGGATTTGCACCGGCTGCATTGGTTAAATCATTCATAATTAAATGAGGTTTTGAATAACTTTCGTCATATTTTCATTCATAAAGACAAAATTTTAACGAAAATTTGATTTGTTACATAAAATAATTTGCAAACCTACAACTTTTTTACGAAGTAACAAACATTTGTAAGAATGTATTATACTAAAAACAACCTGTTGTGGAATTAAGTCAAAGTATGTTTTAATTCTATCAATGGGTTTATTACTCTACAATAAGTCAGATTGAATTACGTATTACGCGTGAAAGCTCCTTCGCAATAACTCGTTAAAAAGCATTTCCTCATTTTGATTTTTCCACAGATTTCGTAGATTTTTACCACATAACCTTTATAAGTTAGTAATTCCGGATTTTGAATTCGCAATTGAATGGCCATTGGATAATACCTATGCTTCTTTAAATTCAAACTGCTGCAACTTGCGATTGCAGGATAGCGAATAGGTTTTATTGGTTTCTACAATCACCTTGAGTTTTTCATCTTCGATGGTGTGGGTTTTGTATCCGCTCAGGGCTGTAGCACTTCTATTTGCCCACTGACACCTGACATGAATAATATTTTCGCCCGGCAACAAATAAAATCCATATTTTGTACCTTTTGAATGTACAACAGGTTTTTCACCATTCACGCTGATAATATTTAGAGTGTCATCCATCTCAATCCGTCTGAAATAAACCTTGACGGCTTCAGGGTGTTCATGTTCATAAGCCACCGCCCTATTTTTTCTACGCTTCAACCAAAGATACATGCAGGGAACATAGATAAATAGGATTGCCATCCCAAACCATATCAAGTATTCATGTCCTTTTATTGCAAAATTCATCGTTGTAACTGTTTAAACTTTCGGTTTATTTTCCATTTAGACAAAATTTACACGCAATAAATCCTAAAAATCGATATATCACTTATCAAAACAGTGTTTTCCTTTTCCAAACAGTTCCTATGCTTTTAATTGAAATTGCAAGTAAGTGATTTTTTTGCCTTGTTGCAAAAACATGCTTTCGTAGAACGTTTGAATTCCAATAACATCGTCTTTGAAATCAGAGCCGTATAAATCGTCGAAATGGTGGATTAGTTTGTGTTTTTCGGGAATGATTACTTCGTTGAGCGTGTAATCGTAAAGCTCTTGTGAATCGGTTTTCAGGTGGATGATTCCGTCAGGTTTCAGTATTTTTTTGTAATAGCCCAAAAATCGAGGTGAAGTCAGGCGCTTATTTACTTTTTGCAGTTGAGGGTCTGGAAAAGTAACCCATATTTCACTGATTTCGTTTTCTGCAAAGAAATTGTTGATAAACTGGATATGTGTGCGAAGAAAAGCCACATTAGCCATCTGGTTTTCGTTGGAAGTCTTGCAACCACGCCACATCCTGGCGCCTTTGATATCAATACCGATAAAATTCTTTCCGGGGTATTTTTCTCCCAAACCAACGGTATATTCACCTTTTCCACAGCCCAATTCCAAAACTATCGGATGGTCGTTTTTAAAAAACTGTTCGTTCCATTTGCCTTTCATATAAAAATCTTCGTCCCGCGCCTGAGAGGCTGCTTGAAACATATTGGCAAAAGTTTTATTTTCTTCAAATCGTGCTAACTTGTTTTTTCCCACTGTGTAACGGTTTTTGCTTATTGAAAAATACAATAAATTTTATTGGCAAAATTAAAAAATATAATTTGAATGAAAGCAAGAAAAGCAGAAACAACTTGGGCAAAAATTCTCAAAAAAATCGCTCAATTGCAATATAAATCAATCCTATAAGGCACACAATTCGTTCAGAAAGAAATCAAAAAGGAACAAATTTTGCGGGAAGTTATGTCCTAACGCCTCATATTTACTAAAAATTTAATCCTATGAAATCAATTACTAAACTTTCTGTTTTTGTTCTACTTGCCTGTGGAATTTCTTCCGGTATTCAAGCTCAAATTTCTTTCGGCTTAAAAGGTGGAATGAATGCCTGTTCTATTATCAATTATGATGATGTGAAACTTCCTAAAATTACTGCTGCTGATTTTACGGCAGATGGCAATAACTCATACCGAATTGGATTCAATGCAGGATTGTTCTTCAGCTATGCTGTTGCAAATAATCGGGTTGTTTTTCAGCCTGAACTTTTGTACTCGCAACAAGGCATGAAAAATACAGGGGAGTTGCTGGGATTTGCTAACGAATCTTCAGTGGAAATCACTATGAGAATGGATTATATCAATATTCCTTTGATGGTACAATTCTATTTTATTAAACATGTATTGTATTTTGAAGCCGGGCCTCAATTGGGTTTTCTTGTAAATTCTGTTGCCGATTTCAAATTAAATGCTAATTTGAATGGTTTTTCAGAAGTTTATGAAAACAGTTGGGACATCGGTGAGCATTTGAATACATTCGATTTTGGATTTGCTGTTGGACTTGGTTTTCAAATACCCAAATTTCCTTTAGGAATAAATGCCCGCTATTCCATTGGGATAACCAATGTAAGCAAAGACGATGCCTACAATGAAGGCACATACAACAGCGTTTTCCAAATAGGCGCCTTTTTCAAATTCGGTAACCAAGGATGATGATAGATGGCATGCAGCAGAAAATCCGCAACGCCTATTTTCAAAGTTCGATTGGGACGAATATTACACAGGAATGGAGTATTTTTCACCATCGTTGGCAATAAGCGTATTCGGGAATATCCGACAAGCTTCGGCCTGTAATTCGTCTGTTTCTTCGTAACGTGCCGAAAAATGGCCGAGCAATAATTGCTTTGCTTGTGCTTTCAGGGCAATTTCTGCGGCCTGTGCTGTGGTGGAATGGTATTTTTCTGTTGCCAAAGCGGCTTTTTCAGCCGTAAAAGTAGCTTCGTGATAAAGCAAATCTACGCCCTGGATATCCGGTAAAATAGTTTCGGTGTAGGCCGTATCGGAACAATAGGCATAACTTCTTGACCTTTCGCCTGCTTGCGTCAATGTTTCGTTGGCAATTGTTTTTCCATTGATTTCAATATCTTTTCCGTTTTTTAAATCGTGCAATTGGTCAAAGGTCAAACCCAAAGAACTAATTTGGCTTTTGATAATTTTCCGAGCTTTGGGCATTTCTCCAAACCGAAAGCCCCATGTGGGAATTTTGTGAACCAAAGGAAATGCTTTGACAAAAAAATCTTTTTCTTCACAAATAACCTCCGAAATATTTTCTTGCAAATCAATATATTCGATGGGATAAATAAATTCACTGCCAGCGACATCGAGCAACAAACGGATAATTTCCTTCAGCCGCGCCGGTGCATAGATTTTCAAAGGGGTTGTTCGCCCCAGCAAATGCATGCTGAACAGCAAGCCGGGAAGTCCAAGAAAATGGTCGCCGTGCAAATGGCTTATAAAAATATGGTTGATTCTTTGGAACGAAATTTTATGTTCGCGCAAACTTAATTGCACACTTTCTCCACAATCGACCAACAAAAAATCGTTGTTAATTCTGACAAGTTGTGCGCTGCATTTCCTTAATTTTGTAGGCAGCGAAGCCCCCGAACCCAATACCAAAACCGAAAAATCCATCCTGATAAAAGATTATTTCTTAATGATTTTGGCTTCCTGCAAAGCACCCGTTTCGGGATCAAGAACAATTTTCATTTTCTTGTTAGGCAACGACATTGTTTTTCCCAACTGGGCTACGGGCATTTTTTTAGACACGGAAATATCTTTGTAATTCAATGATACTTCTACCATTTCAGGAATCCTGTAGACAAATCCTTCGGAAACCGTTTTTTTCTCCGACTTTTTTTGATTTTCACTCAAAAGCGCCAAAGTATTCAGATTGTTGATATGTAAAACAATATCGCCTTGCAAGCCCGATTCATTTGTTTCTATCCCTTTATTTTCTGAGAATGAAGCAAGCGAAACATCTGATTTACCATTATTGAAAGTCAAATTGGCAGCATCAACATAAAATATTTTTTTGCTGGTTGAGGTTTTGTTTTTACCGATAAAAAGCGATAGGTATTGTTTTTCCAAAGCATTTAATTTGTCGTACAAAAATTGAAGCGCTTCGGGATTATATTGTTCTTCAAATTCGCCTGAAATCAAACTGATACGTTTCTTTTGAAGGCTCATAATCAAATCGGCTGCTTCTTTGGCTTTGGCTTCTGCCGATTTATCGGAATCTTTTCGTGTGGGAAGCATCGGCAGTTCTTGAATAGACGAATCGGTTTGGATAAAGATTTTGCGCTTAGGCATCTCTTTTTTCGGCTGCAAAAGTATATCCGCAAAGCCCTCCTGTTCTTTTACTGCAAATATTTGTTCTTCTTTATGATGAAAAGACTTGCTTTGAACTTCTGTACGTTCTTTTTTGTTTACACTTTTTAAAATTCCTGAAGGACAAATATCCAAATTCAAGCCGGAATTTCCCAAATCTACAAAATAAACATTTTTAGGATCCGGCTCTGCAATAGAAGAAATATTGATATTACGGATTGAATATTTGGCGTTGTTGTTGCTCGGAACATCGGAAAGCCCTAAAAGACTTGTGGCAAATTCGGCATAAACACCTTTTTCAAATTCGTTTTTTTCAACTTCCACCTCAACAGCAATCAATGTTTTGGGAAGCATGTACTGAAATCCTGTCGTGGTTTCTTTTTCGCCATTGTTGGTCGAAAGGTTTACAACTTTGTAAGAGTCTTTGCTTGAAGCACAAGCCGAAACTAAAATAATGCAACCTAAAATAATTGAGAAATATAGCCTTTTCATATTGTTATATGTATTTGTTTTCTTCTGCAAAATTACAAGGATTTAAGCAAAAAGAAAACCAAAAAATAAAAGCGCCAGAAAATTGTTACATTTTTGTCAAAGAATGACATCTGCAAATGCAAAAAAGTAAAAATTTATAGATTCAAAAAAATTTAATTCTTCAACCTTGCAAAATATTTGTAAAACCTTTTCCTATTGGAATATTACTTCCCGTTTTTGCAGGGCGAAATGCAATCATCTTCCACGAAATTTACAAGGCCGTCGTTTCGGTGCTTGCGGAAATCCGAAGGCGAAAGATTGGTGATTCTTTTAAACACTTTATAGAAGGTCGCGCGGTTTTTAAACCCCACATCGTAGCCGATACTATCGATG
>JAVBMO010000073.1:0-8786 GCA_031552355.1 Bacteroidales bacterium
CAATCCAACGGTTTCCAACCCCTATGCAACCATCGACGCCAACACTCTTTTCAGTGTGATTATTTTCAACGGAAACTGTCGCGACACGCTCTACCAATGGGTTTATATCAAAACTTTGCCCGTGGATGCCGGAAATAATATTACCACCTGTTCCAGCCCACAAATCCTAACAGCTACCAGTCCCGAAACCAATGTTACTTACCTTTGGTCTTCCAATTCTGCTTTTACAGACACTTTAAACATTAATCACAGTCCTTCGGCAAAAGCTTATTTGGACTCCTCACAATATTTCTACGTAAAAGTTACCAATATAAATACTTGTTTCGGTATCGACAGCCTGTATATCGATTTCAGCAATGTGGCAAACCTTTCGAAGAAAGATCCCTCTTGCTTTGAATCCTGCGACGGGCAAGCTGCTATAACGCTTACTGCAGAAGCTGTTCCTCCCGTAACCTATCTTTGGGACGACAATTCCACTCAAAACAACCGTACAAATCTTTGTCGCGGCCATTACAGCGTTTTGGTAAAAGACAATGCCGGCTGCTCCAAAGAAATAAAAGTCCCCATGATACCACCGGCGCCATTGTCGAATATGGCGCGAATAACCCCACAACCCTGCAAAAAGGAATGTACGGGCGCCATCAAAATACAAACCACAGGCGGAACACCGCCCTACCAGTACAGATGGAGTACAGGCGAAACCACAGATTCCCTTAGCAACATTTGCGAAGGCACCTATATTTTGTACACCACAGATGCTCATCTTTGTCAAAAAACGGATACCTTCTTTGTGCCGACTTCTGCGGATTTCATTCTTTCGGTTGAAACTTTCGACAACACCTGCCACGACATTTGTACAGGAAAAGCAATTCCTACACTGAGCAATGCAGATGCCCCCCCCTATCGTTTTGAATGGAGCAACGGTTCCACAGATAGCATTCAAAATAATCTTTGTGCAGGCCAATATTCTTTAACCGTTTTTGATGCAGATGATTGTTATGCCACCGCAAATATTGAAATTTCGAACCATTTTACCTTTGAAAATGTGGAAGTTTGGGCAGATGCTACTCAAATCATAGAATCGGAAAGTACGGTTTTGCATGCCACAAGCATAGAAAATGTAAGTTACCAATGGACTCCTTCGGAAAACCTGCTTTCGCCTTTCGATTCGGTAACCACTGCCTTTCCGCCAAAAACCACAACTTACCATGTGCAGATCACAGACAAACAGTCCTGTGTTTACAAAGATTCTGTAAAAGTTGAAGTCATTAATATTTACTGCGGCTCGCCGGATATTAAAATTCCTAACACCTTTACTCCCAATGGCGACCAAAACAACGACTTCTTTTGTATTGACTGGAAATGGATTGAAGAATACCGTTTTGCCATTTTCAACCGCTGGGGCGAAAAAGTTTTTGAAACCACCAACCCAAGCGACTGTTGGGACGGAAAATTCCGCGACAAATATTGCGAATCAGGCGTTTATATGTATTCCTTAGAAGCTACCTGCACTGCCAACAAAAGCTACAAAACCAAAGGGGATATCACATTGATAAGATAAAAAAATCCTGTTCGTCGGGGAAAATCCGTAGTTTGTCGAAAAGAATCTTTTCCCGGACGAAAATTTCTTTTTGGCACAGTTTTCTGTATTAATTTTGCACGGTATTCATCAAAAACACAAAGACATGAAAACAACAGGATTAAAAATCAGCGCCCTTGTATTCGGGCTTTTAACTATTTTAGCAGGAATTTCATTGATTGGTTTCAATACAGGATTTCTTCCATTGTGCTATAAACCTATTATTTTTTCGTGGCAAATGTTGCTGATTGCCATTGGCTTCGTTGGGCTTTTTTCTCCTCGGAAATGGGGTTTCGGCATTGTGCTTATGCTCATCGGGGGCTTCTTTATGTTACAAAAACTCAATATAGAACGGCTGGATTTTATTACCCGGAACGGTTGGGCCATTTTATTGATTCTTTTGGGAGTTGTCATTATTTGCAAAACCATTTGGTTAAGGCGTTTCCTGCCCGGAAGAAGTTTTAATCAACGATCTGAAAAGTCCAAAGAATGGCACAAAGATTACACCACAGAATGGAAAAAACGCCAAAATGAAACTGGCTATCTTGAAAGAAATTATGTATTTGGCGGGTCTAAAGAGAAATTGGATATTTCCGATTTCAAAGGGGGCGAAATCAGCTGTGTTTTTGGCGGAACGGAACTTGACTTGACCGATTGCCAGTTGGCGGAAGGAACTCATACGCTTGAAATCAGTACAGTCTTTGGTGGTGTTGTGCTGTATGTCCCTTCACATTGGCGCATTGAAATCAGGCAAAACCGCGTATTTGGATCTTTTGAAGATCGTCGCCCGGCGCCAAATTTTGAAGTAGATGAAAACAAGGCTTTGATTATTGATGTTTCGGCTGTATTCGGCGGTGGCGAAATTAAAATAAAAAGTTAGCGTTTAACACCTTGTATTCCACTAAAATCCAATTATGAATACCCATCCCGTTTTCAGAAGTTTTCTGACGAGAATATTCTATGCTGCTATTTGGCTTTTTGCTTCAATGGTTCAAACAGTTCTTATTGTTTTTACCACTGAAGCTTCTTTGGGATATGCTCTGCTGCATTCACTTGTATTCAACCTGTTTTTTGCAGCAGGAATCATATTTTTGTGGTACCCTGTCTATTACATTGATTGGAAAAATAAAGAATGGTATTCCACTTTGATTTTCCACATTTTGATGATGGCCTTACTACTACTTATTGGTTTGGGATGTGGGTATTTAACAATGTCTATTTTGTTAAACATCAATGCTTTTTCAGATTTTAGCGGACTTTCCTTTGGTTGGGAAATCGGCGAAGGAATTATTTTTTATATACTTGCAACTTTGATATATTATCAGTTCTTGTACATTGACAAACTGAATGAAAAGGCTGAAAACGAAATCCTTCTGAATAAGCTTTTACGCGATGGCGAATTGAATTTACTGAAATCCCAAATCAATCCTCATTTTTTGTTCAATAGCCTTAATTCCTTGAATTCGCTTATTGTAAAAAATCCTGAACAAGCTCAGGAAATGCTAATTGCTTTGTCTGATTATTTGCGATATACCGTCATCTCAACAAAGGAATATCACTTTAAATTGAAAACGGAAATCGCCAATATTGAACGCTACCTGTCCATTGAACAATTGAGGTTTGGCAAAAAATTAACCTACAAATTCAATATCGACAATGACTGTTTGCAGGAAAATATTCCCTCCATGTTATTGCAACCTCTGTTCGAAAATGCTATTAAACATGGGGTTTGCGAAAGCATTGAAACAGTTAATATTCTTACAAGCATAAGAAAAATTGAGGATACTCTTGAAATAGAGATTTGTAACAATTTTGCACCCGACAAGCCCAATGCTGCAAAAGGTTCGGGAACAGGCTTGAAGAATATTCGTGAACGCTTGCATTTATCCTATGGAAACCAAGCTTCTTTGTCTGTAAAAGTAGAAAATAGCACTTTTAAAGTACGCTTAAAAATTCCCATTCAATAGTCCAAACCCATGGAAACACTAAAAATACTAATTATAGACGATGAAACGCCTGCACGCGAACTTATCAGGCATTATTTGCAGGATTACCCAAACATTTCCATCGTAGGGGAAACGGACAACGGATTTGATGCTTTGAAACAAATAAAAGAACTTCAGCCCGATTTGATTTTCCTCGACATTCAAATGCCCAAACTAACCGGATTTGAGCTATTGGAACTTTTGGAAGGAACAGCACCCGAAATTATTTTTTCAACGGCATTCGACCATTACGCCATTCAAGCTTTTGAACAAAATGCAGTAGATTATCTGCTAAAGCCGTATGCTAAAAAACGTTTTGATGAAGCAATGCAGAAAGCATTGGCAAAAGTAAATCATGGAAAACTGCATCCGGATTATCGGCAAATATTCAAGGAGACCGCGAGCCAGCAACCCGAAACGCTGATTCGTATTGCAGTGAAGGACCAACAACAGATTTATGTTATTCCCATTCACGAAATCTATTATTTCGAAGCCTATGGCGATTATGTGAAAATACATTCATTGAAAGGCACTTTCCTGAAAGAAAAAACCATGAAATATTTTGAAGCCAACCTTCCGCAGCAACAATTTATCAGAATACATCGTTCGTATATTGTAAATGTGGAAGAAGTCTCAAAAATTGAAATTTACGAAAAAGACAACTACAGAGTTCACCTGAAAAACGGCGCCATATTGAAGGCTGGAAGCAATGGCTACAAAGCTTTAAAAGGAACAATTAAATGGTAAAAACAATAGAAGAACAACCTATTTTGATATTTCGCACCTCAATAAAGGAAATGCAAGAAATGGAACCCCTTGCCGAAATCTTAGGGAAACATCCTAAAATTAAAAGTTGGAACGTAGATTTTGACGATTGGGAAAAAGTTTTGAGAATTGAAAGTAAGGGCAATCTTTCCGTTGCCGAAATTTCCGAAATCTTGCATAATATCAATATTTATGCAACAGAGTTGTTGTATTGACTTTCCAAGAGGCGACTCGTTCCTCTCTTATTGACAAGAATCAGTTTCCAAAGAAACTAAAATTTACTTTCCCGTATTTGCGATGCTCTTTCAAACGAGGATCATCGCTAAAATTGATGCTTTGCGGATGTTCCACTATTAAAATTCCTCCTTCTTTTAAAAGATTTTTTTCAAGAATCAGGCCGGGAACTTCTTGCAGATTCGGTAATTCGTAGGGTGGGTCTGCAAAAATAACATCATATTGGGTTTTGGTTCTTTGCAGAAAGGTAAATACATCGGAACGAATGGCAAACATATTGTCTATTTCTAATTCCTTACATTTTTTATTGATAAATTCAACGCATTTGAAATTCAAATCCACCGCAGTAACCTGTTTGGCACCTCGCGAAACCATTTCGAAAGAAATACTCCCAATACCGGTAAACAAATCCAAAACGGTTACTTCTTCAAAATCAATTCGATTGTTCAGTATGTTGAAAAGGCTTTCCTTGGCCATATCGGTGGTGGGCCTTACCGGCAAATTGGCCGGCGCCACAATTCTTCTTCCCTTCAAATATCCGCTGATAATTCTCATATCTATATCAAAAACAAAATATTAACAAAGTAAAAAACGATTTTCCAATTGGGCAGTTTCTTGTTGCCAATCTTCCGATGAACACAGGGCTTCAGGTAAACGGATTTGCGGAATTAATTTTTGAAACTTTTCCATAGGTAAACTTTGGGTATATCCCGAAAAACAAAATTCCGTTTCTTTTTCATTAAATTTCAACTGACGCACTACATTTAAGGAATGGTACAATATATCATTTTCATTTTGGAAAGGGAATGTATTGCCTAACAGAAATTTATCTTTGTCAAAAAATAAAATGTCCACCTCGTGTTTTCTAATGTTGGCAAACAAAGTCGGTTTATCTTTTTCAAAAGCAACATATTTTTTCAGCAATGCCGTTTGTTGAGATTGGAAAATAGCCAAAGGTATCAACACTTTAAGTGCAGCGTAAGCCGATTGGGGTATGGCAAAAACCGAAAAAGCCTTGATTTCAGGAACAAACAGGCTTAAAACTGTTTCTGACAAATCTATTGATGTCAATGCTTTCAAATAATCTGCTTTGTGGTCTTCGCTGAATAATTCTTCGGGAATCCATACCTGTTTTTGGGTAGGAAAAATAATGTCAATGGTTTCAAATCCAAAGGAATGAATGTCGTTTTCGGCAAAAATATTGCGAAAAAAATTCATCTGATCCAATAAAGTTTGAGGAAAAGAGCATTGATAATCAACAATTGAAAGAATTTCGTCTGTGTTTTTATCTGTTGTAGAAAACGTAAATCCATTGGCAGGAAAATAAACTTTCAGTTTTTTCTCCGACAATGATAACAAAGTTTCTTTCTCTTTTTTGAATTGCAAAGCAAGTGATTGCATCTATAAAATGGAATTTATTCAGAATTTCTATTGGAAAAACAATCCACAGAAAATGTGCACTGATTCAGAAAACAATAGATTATTCTGCAAATTTATTATTTTTTAGACAATAAAAAAAGTGCTTCGACATTAAATATCGCCTTGTTCAAGGTGCCGGAGGTTTATTTTCAGGGAGTAATGTTTTTTCAGATAAGCCGCTAACTGTTCTGCGCAATAAACCGACCGATGCTGTCCACCTGTGCATCCGTAGCCTACCAGCAAATGGGAAAATCCACGCTCCAAATAATTTTTTATGGAAATTTCTATCAAAGAAAAGCTATTGGAAAGAAATTCTTCTACCGTTTTTTCTTTTTCCAAAAAATCAATCACTTCAGCATCTTTTCCGGTTTGGGTCCGGAAACGAACTTCCCTTCCCGGATTGGGTAATGCCCTGCAATCGAACAAAAAACCGCCGCCATTTCCACTGAAATCTATAGGAAGTTTTTTCTTGTAGGAAAAACTATAAACCGACACCGTCAAACCTTCATCGAAATTCTCTTCTTTTTCCCCGGGAATAAAACGGTTCAACATTTTTTTACTACACATTTCTTTCCAAATATTTTGCAAAACAGGCAGATGAACCGGCAATTCCACATTTTCTATCAGCCACGAAAGGTTTTGCAAAGCCGGAGCAATACTTTTCAGAAAATGAACTTTGTTTTCGTAAATTCCACGATATCCGTAGGTTCCAAAAGCCTGCATAATCCGCATAAATACAAATCCATAGAAAAGACCGCTAAACTCTTCTTGGTCGATAGAAATACGTTCGGATATTTTGCGGATGTAGATTTCCAGCAAATGTTTGCGGACTGTATTAGGCATTTCGGCCTTGCCATCGAAAAGCAGAGAAGCCAAATCGTATTGCAATGGGCCTTTTCGTCCACCTTGATAATCAATGAAATAAAAATTTTCGTCTTTCAGCATGATATTTCTCGACTGAAAATCGCGAAACATAAAATAATCCGGCGCCGCCTTTTTTAGAAAAGAAATAAATACCTGAAAATCTGTTTCTAAATCCTGTTCATCGAATGGAATATTTGCTAATTTTAGGAAACAATATTTGAAATAATTCAAATCCCAACTCATGCATTGTTCGTCGAAAACGTTACGTGGATAGCATTTGCTATAACCCATAACTTCGTTTCCATCTAACTGAAAATGAATTAGATGTTCGATTATTTTTTCGTAAAAAGTAAGTGTTTCTGCATTGAAACGCTCCTGCGAACTTTTTCCTGACAAATAATGGAAAAGCGTTGTATCACCCAAATCTTCCAAAAGGTAATATTGACGGGTAGTATCGATAGAATAAATCTTTGGAACAGGCAGATTTTTTGTCAAAAAATTTTCTGTAAAACTAAAAAAAGCTTCATTTTCACGAATATCGGCATTGAAAGCACCCAAACAACTTTGGGTTGCCCCCTTTATGCGATAATAAACTCTGTTAGAGCCATGTGCCGATATTTTTTCGATGCTTGCAGCTTCTTCTTTTGCCCACAATTGAAAAAGACTTCTAAATTTTTCCTGCATATTATTTGCTTTTGAAAAGAAACCATTTTTATTTATGCAAAAGTAGTAACTTTTATATTATACGGCTTTTACAATTGTAAAATATCAATATCCTTCGTATGTTAAAATCTTATGGAATTTTGAACAAAAAAAATAGTCAAGCTGTTATTTAATTGTAAATCTTATACTATATTAACACTAAAACACTTATTAAAATGGAAACAGGATTATTTACTTCAGTAAAAGAAATTATTAAAAATTGGTGGATTTCACTGGTTTTGGGTATCGTTTTTGTCATCATGGGCGTTTGGATGATATGCGATCCGGTTGAAAGTCTTATCACATTATCGCTTGTATTCAGCCTACTTTGGTTGTTTAGCGGAATCATGGAAATTATTTTCGCTGTAAGCAATCGAAAAAGTTTAGAAGCTTGGGGCTGGACACTAACCTCGGGAATTATTGACTTTTTGTTAGGCGCTTTTTTGTTTATTTTTCCTTGGGTAACTTTGGCTATTTTGCCCTTTCTTGTGGCTTTTTGGTTTATGTTTAAAGGCATTCTTGCTATCGGGTTTTCATTAGATCTTCATCGTATGAAAACTGCCGGTTGGGGTTATTTACTTACATTAGGGATTGTTATCAGCATTTTATCTCTAATTTTTATCTTCATCCCTATGGCCGGTCTTTTTACTGTCGTTACAATAACCTCTTTTACGTTTCTTCTTATGGGAATTTACAGAATCATGCTTTCATTTGAACTTAAAAAATTCAAGAAAGATTTGGATTTGTAAGCCTAATTCTGAAGCTTGTTTTAAGGGTTCGTTCTTGGCAATTCCTCTGTAAGCTCTAAGCCTCAGAGGAATTGTCTTTTACAAGGGATGCTAATTTCAATAGGTCTAAGATTCGATATACGCAACCCCTTCTGCGACAATCTTAACGTTGCCCTGCATCCACATTTTTTCTGCTTTTCCATTGTATCTTACAAATACAGTAATTTTTCCACCCGGCTGTTCTATTTCTATCTCTGTATCCGTACCGGCTTGTTGGGCAAGATAAGCGCCTACAGCGCAAGAACCGGTTCCACATGCCTTTTCCCATACAGGAAAGCCGATTTCCTTCACAAAGACAATAGGTTCCATATAGTTATTTCCTTCATCAAAAAACATGATTCCAAAAGCTTCTTCATTGGAAAAATGCTGTGCTTGCCTGATTATTTCTTGTACAAAATCCTCTTTAGGAATCCCCAACATATTATTTTGTACAATAATATGTTCTATTCC
>JAVBMO010000137.1:0-21958 GCA_031552355.1 Bacteroidales bacterium
AGACATCGAATTAGAAGAGCATTTAGGAAAACCTGTTGCTTTTCAAAGAAATTATTTAACCACAAAAAAGCCTTTGACTTAGCTTTTTTCTACATCAATTATGGATACATATAATCAGCATACTTTGGGAAACACCACCAAAGCATTTTGAATTAACAACTGAAACAAAGGAAATCAAATTTCAATTCCTTGTGGTTCGATTAAAAGTATCTTTTATTATTGCAATCAACAAAATTTTGGATTAATATTTCAATTCCTTGTGGTTCGATTAAAAGAACAACTATTATATCAAATGAAAGTTCGTAATAGAAAATTTCAATTCCTTGTGGTTCGATTAAAAGAAAAGTGGAAAGGTTGGAAAAAGTCGCTACAGGGGTAATTTCAATTCCTTGTGGTTCGATTAAAAGTCAATATTTAAAGTTGTTGAAAATAAATAGAAATCATTTCAATTCCTTGTGGTTCGATTAAAAGTCATATTTACTGCCTTTGCCTGTATGCAGGAAGCAAATTTCAATTCCTTGTGGTTCGATTAAAAGAATTCTTTGTGGCATCAACTGCACGAATGAGAGATGTATTTCAATTCCTTGTGGTTCGATTAAAAGTCGGCACTCTATAGAGCAATGCAAGTGTATTTTTCATTTCAATTCCTTGTGGTTCGATTAAAAGACCTTTTCGCAGCTTATTACGTTATTCTATACGCAATTTCAATTCCTTGTGGTTCGATTAAAAGGGGGCGCCTAACGGTGCCGTTATAATCCCTTACGCATTTCAATTCCTTGTGGTTCGATTAAAAGTAGTGAAGAATGGGAATTGAACCCCGAACCTAAACAAATTTCAATTCCTTGTGGTTCGATTAAAAGAAAAAACAGGATATGTTCCGAAAGGGTTTGCAGAATTTCAATTCCTTGTGGTTCGATTAAAAGTACCAAGTACTTTTCCGATTGCTAACTTGGGTGATAAATTTCAATTCCTTGTGGTTCGATTAAAAGAAAACCAACAACATGGAAACGCAGGAACTGATAAATTTCAATTCCTTGTGGTTCGATTAAAAGTAGGGTGCGTCCATATTGGGCTGTGGTCGTTTGACTTTATTTCAATTCCTTGTGGTTCGATTAAAAGTGTGGGTGGCAGGCGGGAAGCGCGGAATGTAAGCCGTATTTCAATTCCTTGTGGTTCGATTAAAAGAATCGAAAAACAACTGGTGGAATAGGAATAAATTTATTTCAATTCCTTGTGGTTCGATTAAAAGTAAAAACGACAAAGGAATGGCTATTGAGTTTTCAAATTTCAATTCCTTGTGGTTCGATTAAAAGCCGTTATGTTTGGCGAAAAATGCACGTGAAAATCAAATATTTACACGTGCAAAATTACATATTTTAGGAAGATAAATCGTCGATCTCTAATAATACATTTTTACCGGAGGTTCGACGACGTATTTATATTCAATAGTTTAACCATATTTTCAAAATGTCAAAGAACATTAAGTCATATTTGACTCACCATTATTTCGAACGATCGACAATCTACAAGATATTATCCAATTCATTTTTTTCTTTGCCAATCACTTCTTTTTCAAGCCATTTTTCTTGACGGCTCTTAAAGATAATTATGCTGTCTTTTTCTTTATCCATAATATCTTGCGCCCGGTGCAACAGCTCTTTTAATTTTACTTCTGTTATTTCTCCTTCAAATACACTGTTTTGTATCCAATTCAAATAACGACGGCACAGTTTGAGCATCTTTCCTACCCGTTTTTCTTCTATATCATAAACCAAAATAGCGTACATATCAACTCATTGAATTACTGAATAATAAAATTTGAATTTTTATTGTTTGGTCAGGTCGGTTATTCATTTTTACCATTTCGATTTAAAAGGTTTATACTCTTCCATTCCCAATAAATGTTTCGACAACTTATAACATTCCAACTTCACTAAATGCTTATAGCTGACTTGTCGCTTTAACGAAGGATGTGTAATAGTTTCCGACAATCGTTCATCCCATGCCTTGACTAAAGTTTTCTTCCCTCCTTCTTTCAGTAAACAAGAGTTTACCTTGAAATCGAAATCATTTTTTTGTATTTGCTTTTTATTTAATAATGTAAATATTAAACGATCAACCAATAACGGTTTGAAGATTTCGGCTAAATCCAATGCCAATGAATACCGCCTTTCACCGGGTTGATGAAGAAAACTAATAGTCGGGTTGAGTTGGGTATGATAAATTGCATCTAAACACAATGTATAACACATCATATTAGTGAAAGAAATCAAAGCATTGACCTCATTGGATGGCGGTTGCTTGGTGCGATTGCCCATCTCAAAGTCATTGATAATTGTATCGAAAGCTGCATAGTAACGCATCCGGATATTCCCTTCCACGCCCATCAGCTCATCAATAGCCGACGTATTGGGGATTGCATTTGCCAATGCCTCTATTTCTGCAATATATGAAGAGGTATCTTTACTACGATTGTTATAATATTTCAAATTTTTAAGCATATTGAAAGCTGCGCCTTCCAAAATACGCTGGGCAATAAGCATCCGTTTTTTATTTTTAGCATAATGGTCCGATTGTGAAATAATCATGCGTCCTGCTAACAAATAGTCTTTTGGCATAAAAGAACCTGTGTAATGTTCGTAGTAGTCGAAAAAATGCACACTTACCTGCTGCTTTCCTAAAAAGTTATATAAAGCGCTATTGGTGTCCAAACTACCAAAACAATACAAATTATCCACGCTTTCTACCGGAATATATTTGGGTGTTCCTTCAACGCCATTTTCATCAACAGGAGTAAATTTCAAAGTATTATCTTTGCGAGACATCCGGCCGGGGTTAAATAAATAGTATGTTTTTTTCATGGGTTAAAGGGTTAAGGATTGATGGATAGGTTCGTTTATATTTGTATTTTTGCGAGCAGTGGTAACAATTTTAAGTATTTATAAGGCTTCTGCTGTAATTGGTATCAACTTTTCTTGTAAAAAAAATTCAGCTTCTGTTAGAAGTTCCAACCAAAAAAGTGTTTCATCCGCTTCCTCCACCACAATAGATAGCTTGCTATAAAATTCTTTGCCTGAACGAGCCCTGCAAGCAGCTCGATAGTTTGCCGCAACAGAGGTTGCCGAACGCAGCAATTGTTTTCCTACGATCTGAGCTTCGCCCGATTTCGGAAGGAACTGGTATAGCTTAATTATGCGTAAAACGAATTGCTTCAACCTTCGCTTAAATGTTTCACTAAATTCAATATCCTGATTCATTTTCTTTATAATGTATCCTAATGTTTACTCTCAACAACCCTTCAGTCCCTCAATCCCTCAGTAATTCTTCCACGTAGCAAAACTCGTAGTAGCTACAGTTTTTACAAATGGGTGTGTTGAGTTTCGGTGGGCAGGTTTCGGATTGTGTTAGCCGCTCTATTTCCTGCACGACTTTTTCCAGATAATCAACATCGTCACCGGTTAACTCTACTTTGGTGGTTGCGCGTAGTTTGGGATATTCCAATATGCCGGTTACACCGTCCACGCCGTTTTTCTTCAACAGCCAAATGTAATACTTCACCTGCCATTCGTGGGCTTGCTCTACCTTGTCGCTCTTTTTGATTTCATGAATTACTTTGTTGTTGGCATCGTAAAAGTCAATTACACTGCCGTCGATTTCGAGCTCGGTGTAGCGCTCGGCGCGCTGCGGGTACGAGGTTTCATGGATGAGCTTGCCCTCGGCAACGGTGTCGGACATGTGTTCCATGTTGATGCCGTTTGCAAAAAGCCAAAGCTTGCGCTGGCATACGAAGTAGTAGTTGATATGGGTGGCGGCGAGGTTCATGAATTGTTTTTTTGCTGTTTTATAGTTTGCTCTAAACGATTGAGTTCTTCAAGATCCTCTGCATCCGCTTTTTGCAATTCGAAATATTTCCTTTTTTTGTCAAATTACTCGTAAACAGTATTGACTATTTCTTCCATTTGTGTATTACTGATAGAACCTTTATCCAAAAGCAATTTTTTGTTATTGAATGAAATAATCTTATCTACATTTTTATGCCAAAATTTCATGGTAATATCTTTGCGATCCTCTACGGCTTCTCACACGAAACCCAATGGCAAGAATCATATCCAAACTATAAAATGCAACACGATAGCTTTTCCCATCGGCAGCAGTTGTTAAGTATTCCTTAATAACCGAATTTGAGTTTAATTCATTTTCAGTCAGGATATTAGATATATGCATGCTGACATTAGGCACAGAGGTGTCAAAAAGTTCGGCCAGCTGTTGTTGGCTCATCGAAACATTGCCGTCCCTTGCCAACAGGCTTACGGATGTTTTGCCGTCATCAGTATTGTATATGATAAGTTCTTGTTGATTCATAGGATTTATTACAAGTTATGAATGATACATTTTACATTCTCTAATATATTGCAGCTTGGTTAAGTGCTTTTTTACGATTTATAGGAATACATTTTCGATTTGCACATTGTCCTCCTCATTAATAAGTAGTCCAAGTTCTTTGCTGTATTTTCGTTTTACCACATAACACGATTTTTCCAACAATTTTCGGGTCTGTATGGATTCAAAAACCAATTTCTCTCGTTCTGCTGCCCCACTTTTTAACAAGCCAATAAAGCGGCGCTCATTGATTTGTACCAATAAGCTATCTGCTTTTATGAAACGATTGGCTTCCAGGCGTTCTCTATATTCATTCAGAGAGCTTATTGGTAATACTTTCACGCCGTTAAAT
This sequence comes from Bacteroidales bacterium, assembly GCA_031552355.1. Classification (GTDB taxonomy): domain Bacteria; phylum Bacteroidota; class Bacteroidia; order Bacteroidales; family P3; genus JAVBMO01. The sequence goes on from JAVBMO010000137.1 coordinate 4,733, forward strand.
TGTTCATAGAAGGCATCTTCCTTTTCTTTGTTATATTTCAAAGGTGATAATTCATTGAAAACGGAATATCTCAGGTAGTTCAGCGTTTGATTGTACTCTTCCACGTTTTTTTCATTCCATTCAGGATACACGTAATCAATGGCTCTTTGCAATTCTTTTTCCTGAATGATACCACCTTGATTTTCTATCGCTTGCAATGCTTCTGTTGTCCTGTGAATAATGGTTTCATCGGTATAAATAAATGAATCTTTTTCATTCCGTTCTTTAAAAACAAAGCAATTACAAATGCCTTTTCTACGTTTACGATTTACACGGCCAAAACGCTGAATTAAGGCGTCTAATGGCGCTGATTCCGTAAAAATCATGTCAAAATCGATATCTAAACTCACTTCTATGGCCTGTGTCCCAACTAAAAGTAGTGTATCATCTTCTTTCAGTAATTGCTCTTTTTCAAACCGGTCTTCACCATTAAATGCGCTATGTAGCAATACTTTTTTCTCTGATTGCAAATTTTTGTACACATATTGCGCTTCGGCTACCGTATTGCATACAACAAGCACCTTTTTCCCTTGGATAAGATTTTGTTGGATAGTTGACAGGCTATCTCTAAGCAAACCCTCTAAAACAGATACACGATGACGTTCAAAAGCACGATATAGATCCTCGTCGGCTTGTGTAAATTCATGTTTACCAATGGCATACTCCAACTTTTTGCGTAAAAACACAGGCATAGTGGCTGTCATAACGTGTACTTTTGCCCCCAGATGCTGGGTAACAAATTCCAAGAGAACCATTATCTGAGCAAATACATTAGGATTATAGGCGTGTATCTCATCGAAAATAAGGTAGCTGCCGGATAGCTCAAACAAGCCTTTTTCAAAACCTTTTAGTCCAAAAAGGTATTTGAGTAGCTGGAATGGGGTAACAACTTTAACCGGCGTAATTAATGTTTTAAAATCAGTCATTGCCCGACTGCGTTTCGCCTCTGACTCCTGCGCTGAATAATCTTCCGATTCAAATTTCTTTTCAAGGTAATCAGCCAGCTTTCCATGTAACATACCCACTTTTTCTACCTCGGCATCAATATTTTTGTTCAAACGTTCGTACATGGCATTGATAGAGGCGGTGAAAGGCAATATATAAAAAACACGACCTTGCCCGAAATTTTTTATTTGATTTTCTAACCACAAAAATGCAGCTTCCGTTTTTCCGGACCCTGTAGGTGCATTTAAAAGTATATTTCCCCTCGATTCGGCGGCTTTTCTTTGATGAGAATAGTGAGAAAATTTATGCAAGAAAGAAAAATCAGACGATTCAAGCCTATCCAATTGCCGGATTCCGGCAGAAGCTAAATGGTCGCATTGCTTAGCAGCACCCACCAACAGTAAAACCGGTAAAAAATCAGCCGAATTTACAGCTGGATTTTTTCTTGAAAGGTGGCGTATTGTCTGATAAATATTCAGCTCGGAAGATTGCAGATGAAGTTGGTGTTTTTGCAGAACAAAATTGACTTTTTCTTCGCTAACATGTTGTAAATGTTCTCTGAAAAAATCTTTTTTATCTTCATTAGAAAGTCCGATAGACAGAGAATTGCGATGTTCGTACCGGTAGTTGTCTTTGACAAATTTGAGCAATTCGTCCAAATCTTTATGGTGCCCGGCTACAGCAAACAAGATAAATTCTTTCTGTTTATCAGATAAGGGTAATGACATTACAAAGGGAAGAGAAAACAGCTCGTGCCGCTGGAAATTCCACTCGTGGTTCTTTTTTTGCAATAATTTCTGAAACTCAGTATGCACTTTTCCAAGATCATGGCAAATCATGGAAGAACCTAATAATGCCCAAAATTCAGCCCTATCAGCCACCGGAATGTTGGGGATTAGTTGTTGTAATTGCTCTTTTATGTGCAAGCAATCATCAATGTGTTCTTCCAGCGAAATTTCGGGTTCTGACTTTGCCAAAACCCGAAATTCATCAGCATTTGTCATGAGTCAAATTTTAATTCATGGAAATAAATATCAATATCCTTATCATCAATTCTGTCGGTATATGCAGTAATACTGGTTTCACTTGTATCGGCATGGTATGGAATAACCGAATAAGCCCTGGTTCCAATATTCTTGCGTGGTATCGTATCGGTAAAATATTGCGGCAAAGGTTGAATCAATCCTGCTAAGAAATTATTCTCGAATGGAACTATTTGACCTTTTATATTTCGGGCTTTCAAAGACTCTGTCAGCTCCCTCTCTTCCGGTTTGTAAACCGTTGCCAAATCGCCACTTCGCCCCAAAAGCAATGAAAAATACGGATGGCTCAGGTAGTTAATTATTTCTTCGTTGTCGGTGTATAAGAATAATCGACAATTGAACAAAAACTCCCGATTAATCACATTTGATTTTGCAACACTTTCAGGATAACCTTTGTCATGAGCAGCTATTTGATAAATCGTTTCCAGATCCACGGCTTTCATTTCATAATCAAAATAGTAGCCCAATTTCAAATAATTATGTTGCAAATATTTACCGGCTGCCGCATTAATCAATCCCAATACCGTACTGATAGGTGGTACTTCAAGCGTAGGCTGATAACCCGAAATGATATTCGGATACCGGAAGCTTGCCGTCCACGAGCTAATTTTTATGCGGTATTGTTTCATTACGCAATTTGATTTTTTACTTGCTCACAATATTTATCAACAGCTTCGTTTACAGGGCATAGCGTTACAAAATCCTTGAATTCATTGGCCATCTCTTTTAGCTTGTCGTTATAATCATCTAAAAATCCGCTACGTTTTCCTATAAAAATCTTTCCCTCAAAGGTGCTCTTGTAATCGTTGATAATCTCGCGTAAACCCTCAATATTCAAGGTTACCGTTTCATCTTTATCGCCAACATTTTTCACAACTGTTGAAAACGGATGATTGCCTGTATTGGTGGTGGCCAGGATAATGAATTTAGGCGTTACATCACCCATGTTGTTAGTTTGCATGGCTCCACCCGAAATATATTTTAATGCCTCTAATGTATCGGTAATACGTTTTCCTCGAATATCCTTTGCTAATTGCATTAATTTTAGGGGGTTGCCTTTATCGTCTTTCATATAGGCATCTTCAATTTCAACACATCCTTTTTCCAATGCCTCTTTTTTCAGCTTGTCGGAAAGATTTACGTAACCTGTTCTATTGTAGTTTGAGAATGTACCTACCATATTCAAATCAAGGCTGAACATGCCTTTCATAATGGCGCTGTATTCTTGCTTGGCATAAGGAACGGCATCGCCTTCCTGGCGCGACATGCTTGACCAGTTTTCGACCGGTGAGGTGGGTGTTGCCGAAACAATCGCTGAGTTTTTCAATGGCGAAACACGTGTAACGGTAATATTTACATTTTTCTTTTTCCCTTTTTCATCGATTATTTCTTCGGTAGCGGCACGCATGTAGCCGAATACATCGTCATCGGCAAATTCGAGAGGATTGGCATTGGTAAATGCAATTTTACTTTCGCGAATAACGGGCGACAGGTTCCAGCCTAAGTTTTTTTGCAATGCTTCGCGCCACCAATAACGCCAAGCTTGTCCGGAAACATACACATAGCGTTTTCCGTTTTTGAAAATTTGTTTGGTCGCTACAGCATTATCAAAGTTGCTTGTAGTGCTTTTCCCGGCATTATTAAGGGCGACTACATCTACATCCAATAATACAAACCCCTGTGTTTTAAGATTTTTCATATTTTTCTTAATTTTAAAAAGTTATTATTCATTTTCGTTTGTTTCATCATTATCAATATCGTCCTCAGATGAAAATGTATTCAATTTTCTACCTGCTTTATGTAGTTTTTGATATATTGATATCAAAAGAACATCACGCACTTCCGACCAAGAGCCAATATCCGGGAAAAGATAATTGACATAATCTTCTACTTTAATAATTGCGTCAGGATTATCTTTATTCTTGTCATAATAGGCTGTTGTCACATCTTTAAGAAAAAACCTACGTAATAAATAGGCATTTTTCACACCATTCAATTTTTTAATGGCTTTTTCAACACCTCTATCATCATTCTGAAGGATGAAATCAGATATTTCTTCGATCTTGTTAATAGTTTCCTGTTTCATTTTTCTGATACATTTTTGATAAATTTCTACTATTTTGAAATCAAGCGATTCCTTTTCGCTCCATTGACGAATATTTTTTGTAATGGATTGATCTGTCAATAATTTATTGTATATTGTATTATTCCAATTTTTATATTCCTTATCTTCTATTACTGTTATTTCGTCCTTTTTATTCCACTCTATTTTTCCGGTTGACCTGTTAAGTTTAGCCCCTTTAAATTCCGAATTGGAATAATAAAAAGACACAAAACGATTCCATTGGGCTTTAAATTGTCCTTGTTGGGTAAATCTGTAAAATTCAAACACTATCGAGGGGATTGTATAGATTTTTACCTCGGGGCTTGCCCCAAAATTGGTAAAATGGTAAAGTGTCAGAGAGGGGTTACTTTGTTCCGTTACTTCTTCGCCTGCCGATATTGCTTCATCGATAAAGCGAAACATGGCTGTTCCTGGTGCACGACAGTCGGATTTTAATATTCCGTCAGATATTCCACCGGCAATATTCGAAAGATTTTTCTTGACATTTTTCCGCGCAAAAAAATCGGTTAATTGAGGGTCGCTGCTATGAATAAGAGCAATACGTCCTTGCAGTAGCTGGCAAGCAATGGGAACAAAGTGAAAACGGATAATGGCTTCTTTTGAAAGCATAATGCCTTTTTCAAAGGTATGGTGGAAGTTGACAAAACCTCCGGATCCGGAAAGGATGGAATTATCGCGTCCGGCAATAAATAATTTTGTCTCCTTGCCTGTGATACGGCAAAATCCGATGATAGGCTCAGCGGTTCCATCTATCAATGATTGAAAATACTTCAATGTTTCTTCCGTTTTTTTCTTTGCATCAAACGCCGGTTGGGTAATCTTTGAATTCAAGAAAAACGGATTAATTTTGGCCTGCCATTTGATAACATAAATTTTTGTTACCTCTTCGATTATGCCCAAAATGTTTTTATCAGGAAAGCGCTCTGCAAATTCCTTGATTGCAGAGCCGCCAACATCGGCAAAAGGGTCGCCGGTAGGAAAAAAGAATTGTGAAATATCTATATCTTTCATATTAATGTATTTACATGTTGCAAATATACAAATTTTATTTTATACCCAAGTTATGTGAATAATTATAAAATATTCTTCGAATAAAAACAGCTATATTTGCAAAATAATTGAACCATGAGGAATTGAAAAAGTTAAGTGAATAATTAATTGAACCACAGTGGATTTCAAGGGCTCACACGAGCCCTTTTTCTATTTCCAAACACCCCATCCCCAGCGAGTTGTAAACCCCACTGCCACTGTTCAGCATTAATTCAATCACTTTTGCCTTTGCTTTTACTTCCAGCTGAAACCCCACAAACCCACGAATTTTTGTTTCCTGCGGTGTGCCGGCTTTTATGGCCAGCAACCGCGATTTGGCTTTTCCGGCATGCAATACATTTATTTCAATAGCCTTGAAGTCGGTTTCCGCAGCCTCATCGCCATACACTACCCGATATTTTTCTTTCCAGTGGTGCAGCAGGGCCGGAACAAAACGTTCGTCGCCGGGCAACAGGAAGTCGTAGTTGCCTTTTTCGTTAGTAATGCCCACCACCAGGGGCGAAATCGGCTTTAGTACCACCTCTTTTATTTCATCGGGCGTTACGGAAGTTTCCCACAAGAGTAGGGCTTCGACCTGTTTTACGGTAAAAGTCGCTTTGCTTTTCTGGTCGGCAATATCAATGTGTTGATCGGTAAACAGGCCTTTTACAAAGCTGGTGGCCGCTTCGGGAATATGAAAACAGACTATAAAAGAAGCTTCGTTGGTTTTCATTACCAGGCGGTCGCCTTTAATGTCGAAAGGGGTACTTATATCCGAGAATGTAAACAGCTTAAACGTTTTCAGGGAATTTTCTTTCTGATAGCCTTGCTCGTGCAGGAAGCTGGCGTATTCCGCATCGGCCCAGCTGATAATTTTGTAAATGGCCGCCGATAAAGGGTATTGATAATTGAGGGGAAGCAACCCACCTTTAGATTTTGTTTCTATTGTAATTTTTAAACGCATAACAGGGGAGAATGTCGAGTAAAATTAAGATTTCTTATTTTTGCAAAAAATTACATTTATCATGTTTCTTTTAAATATATTGCAAATATAATAAATAAATATTTCATTACAAGAAAACTATGTTAATTTATTTTGTTCTTATCAACTGTTTGGGAGTATCGATTTTTGCATGGGATAAATATGCAGCAATCCATAAAAAAGGTAGGGTTTCAGAAAAGTTTTTGCATTTCTTGGAACTTGTGGGAGGTGTTTTTCTGATATTACCCACACTGTATGTTATCAGGCATAAAAACCGAAAATTCAGCTATTATATTGTCAGTTATTTGATTTTGATAGTTTGGTTGGTTTTGCTCTATTTGTTAAAAACCCACACAGAAATTCCAAATTGCTAAATAATTGATATTTGTGATTTTACGGCGAAATTTCCTTAAAAAAAGGCCTTTTATAAGTATAAAATAACTATTTTTTGTAGCTTTGCACTTTATAAAAACAGAAGAAGATGCATATCGAGGTTTTTAAATCAAAGATACACAGAGCTATTGTAACGCGCGCAGAGCTTAATTACATTGGCAGTATTGGTATTGATGAAGATTTGATAGAGGCAGCAAACTTAATTGAAAATGAGCGCGTTCATATTTACAATGTGTCAAATGGGAAGCGCTTTAATACCTATGTGATCAAGGAACCACGCGGTTCGAGAACTATCAGCATAAATGGTGCTGCCGCCCGATTGGTTCAGGAAGGCGATATTGTTATTATTGTTTCCTATGCTTCCATGGATTTTGAAGAAGCTAAAAAATTCACTCCAACAGTCATATTTCCGGTTGAAAATAAAATATAACAGATTTTGAAAAAGAACTTTTTTTCAACACTCAAAGTGTTGTTTTTCGTAGGTTTAGGCGTTTTTTTCATCGTTTGGTTTTTGCAAAAAATGACTTCCGAAGAAAGAACTCAACTTTGGGATTCTTTTAAATCTGCTAATTATCTTTGGTTTGTAGTCGCCTTGGTTATCAATTTGTTAAGTCATTGGTTGCGGGCGCTTCGTTGGAATCTATTGTTAGAAGCCATTGAATATAAACCACGTATTGGCACAACATTTTCCGGCGTTGTGGTCGGGTATTTGGCCAATTTGGCCATTCCACGTTTAGGCGAAGTCGTTCGTTGCGGGATCTTGAATCGCTATGAAGGAATTCCCCTTCAAAAATCGTTGGGAACCGTTGTTTCCGAAAGGGTTATCGACATGATAACCATGGTGCTTATCATTGTTCTTGCCTTGGTAGTAGAATTTCAGGTACTGAAAAATTATATTTTTGAACATCTTCCCACAAATTTTGATACAAAAAAACTGCAAATACTTCTAATCCTGTTTGTTTTGGCTATTTTACTAATGGTCGGACTATTTTTCCTTTTTAGAAAGAAATTGTTGAAAAACAAATTATTTATCCGCATCAAACAGATTGTTTTAGGCTTTTGGGAAGGAATAAAAAGTGTGATAAAGCTCAAGAATCCATGGCTTTTTGTTGGCTATAGCTTAGGCATTTGGATTTGTTATTTCTTCAGTTTTTATGTCATATTTTTCTGTTTTGCAGAAACCTCACATTTATCGTTGGAAGCTGGGCTTATGGGGCTTGTGATGGGTTCCATTGGTGTGATTCTTACGCCGGGTGGAATAGGGGTGTACCCGGTTCTGATTGCCGAAGCCCTTGCTATTTACGGTGTTCCTGAAATTACAGGCTATGCCGCAGGGTGGTTGGCTTGGATTTCACAACAAATTGATGTCGCAATTGTCGCTTTGATATGTTTGGTATGGCTTTCCGTTTCTTCCCGTAAAAAAGAAAAACGTGCAATAATTGATACGCAAAAATCATAGCTTTTCTATCTTTAATTTAGAATCTTTATGCATTCATTAGAAATACTGGAAAACAAAATATTAAACCTTGAAAGCCTTGAGGAAAAGCTTAATGAATGGCAGGCAAAAGGGCTTCGTGTGGCTTTTACAAATGGTTGTTTCGATATTTTGCATCGTGGGCATGTTGATTATTTATCGAGAGCGAAAGATACGGCCGATATTTTGGTAATAGGTTTGAATACAGATGATTCCGTGCGTCGTTTAAAAGGTGTGCATCGCCCGATAAACGATGAATTGAGCCGAGCGATGTTGCTTGCATCTTTGTTTTTTATCGATGCAGTGGTTTTTTTTGGCGAAGACACGCCTTACGAACTTATCAAAAAAGTACAGCCCGATGTACTGATCAAAGGCAGCGATTACAAAGCCGAAGACATTGTAGGTTATGATATTGTGAAAGCCAAAGGTGGACAAGTGTTGACGATTGATTATCTTCCCGGTTTTTCTACTTCGGGAATTGAGAGAAAAATCAAAGAGAGTTAGACAAGCATTTACGGTGAATTTCGTCCAAATTATCCCGTAATTTTTCCGGTTGCAGTACTTTTATATTTTCACCCAATCCCAATAATTCCATTGTTAAATCTTGGGTACAGAATACCTGTATTTGAAAACGGAAAGAATCTGCGGTTTCCTGCAAAAGAATTTGTGAAGAATGCAAAGGCTTCGACAATAAGTAGTTTCTGGTGGTTTTATTGGTTTCAAAAACAATGATTTCCGGTTTGCAATCGGGGGCATTTGGGCGGTAAATGCCAAAACAATGTTCAAAATATTGTTCTGCCGAAAAATTGTATGGCGGAATATAAGTTTCACCGGTAGGAAACATGTCTGTCATGCGGTCTAAGGCAAAAGTTTTGATTTCTTTTTTTCCTTTTTCCATTCCCACCAAATACCAACGCATTTTGTATTCTTTTAAAACCAAAGGTTCCACAATCCGCAAATTGGCTTCGCCCCATTCTTTGGAGTATTTGAATTTAATTCGATAACGGTTTTTTATGGCGTGTATCAAAGGATTGATAAAATCGGTTCCTAAGGGTTGCCGTTTTTCGAAATGAAAATAGTTTTTCATGCTTTCCATTTGATTCATCGACTGAAACATTTCAAAAGCTTCCACCAAACGGGAAAAATTGGTGTTGTCGTTTTCGTCAAAAGCAATAAAATAACCACCTTGAGAACGATTGTACTCAATTTCTATATTAAAAAGACTGCGGATTTCTGCTAAGTCGCGCTGAAAAGTTCTGACGGAAAAAGAGGCATTTTCTTCACCATTTAATTCCAATTCATTTACCACATAGTCGTGAATTTCTTCAAAGGAGCAATAGGCTTGTCGTTTAAGCTTTTTGATGATAAAAAAATACCGTGAAATAAACTCTCTTTTTGACACGTGTCTTTAATTTATGAGTTATGAATGATGAACCATGAATTTTCAAATCATTCATAAATTTCTACTTTCAATTTTAATTAAATGAGATTGCTTTACTGTGTTCGCAATGAAGTGGCTGCTTACCTTTAACCCTTTCACTTTGCGCCTTTAGCCTATTAACGGCTGTTTCACTTTCAATTTTCAATTCTCAACTTTCAATTAAATAATCGTTCCCGATTCGCAGCAAATCATGCGAGCAGGAAATTTTTCGAGCATAATATAATCGTGCGAAGAAACCACAACTGTTGTTCCGTTTTCTTGATTCAGGCGTTTTAAAAGTTGCATGATTTCTTCGGAGGTAATGGGGTCTAAATCGCCGGTAGGTTCGTCGGCCAAGATAATTTCGGGGTGGTTGAGCAAAGCGCGGGCAATACCCACACGTTGTTGCTCACCTTCGGAAAGTTTATAAACAGGACGAGAAATTTTATCGGACATGGAAACCGCTTCCAAAACTTCAATAATCCGATCATGGATTTGTTTTTTGTTTCGCCAGCCTGTTGCCCTCAAAGCAAGGTGCAGATTGCCATACACAGTACTGTCGCCAAGTAATTTGGTATGCTGAAGCACAACACCGAGTTTTCTTCGTAAAGCGGAAATATTTTTCCTCGAAATTTTGGTCAATGAAATTCCACAAACAGTTGCGATTCCTTCTTTTACAGGTAAATCTGCGTAGAGTGAACGCAGCAAAGAGGTTTTTCCTGCGCCGCTTTTACCGATAATATAAACGAACTCGCCTTTGTTTATATCGAGGTTTAAATCGCTCAAAACAGCTTGTTTGTCGAGATAAACAGAGGATTCTTCCAAGTGGATAATAGCTTCGTTTTGCATAGAAGAAAAGTTTATAGTGAAATTTTTATTTTACTTAACAATGGTCATTTCGTCCACAAGATGCTTGGCATTGGCAAACTTGTCGATAATAAACAAACAATACCGTACATCCAAAGCAATATTGCGGCATTGCGAAGGGTCGTACATGATGTCGCTCATGGTTCCTTCCCAACAACGGTCATAATTTATACCAATCAATTCGCCTTTGCTGTTCAAAACAGGGCTTCCCGAATTTCCTCCCGTGGTGTGGTTTGTAGCAATAAAAGCCACAGGCATTTCGCCCTTTTTATTGGCATATATGCCGTAATTTTTTTCTTGGTAAAGCTCTTTCAATTTGGGCTCAACCACATAGTCGAAAATATTCGGATTTTCTTTTTGCATAATGCCTTCAATGGTGGTATAATATTTATAAATAGCCCCATCGAAAGGTTCGTAGCCGTCCACTTTTCCATAAGCCACACGCAGAGTGAAGTTGGCGTCGGGATAGAATGCTTTTTTGGGTTGCATTTCCATCATGGCTTTCATGTACTTTTTGTACAAGCTATTCAAATTGTCGTTGATGGCATAATAATGGCTTTGTGGAAAAGCTGTGTCATAATAATTTTTAACTTCTGCATAAAATGAAAAAGCAGGGTCTTTGGTCAATTTGCTCAAATTTTTGCAACTGCATTCCGCAAGCATTTTGCTTAGTTTTTCTTTTGAAGAAAAAGCTGACTTTTCGAAAAGGTCGTTGGCGAAAGCTTCTATATTATTATCATATTTGTTTTTTACAACAGAAAATGCCGGTGGCAAAAGTCTTGAATCTATTTTTTCGTAGTAAATTTTCAAGGTTTGAACAAAAATATCTTTATCCACAATTCTGTGTTTGGTGTAATCTTCAAAAGTTCGAGTAATTCTTTCAAGGTGAAGTTTATAGGCTGGTGTTGTATCGTAGCTTTGTGATTTTTTGCAATTTTCAGAGATGGAAAAAACACGCCCAACATTGCTCATAAAGTCAGAAGCGCCAAAGGCTTCGGTGGAATAGACCTTTGCCAGTTCGAAATCTTGCAAACGGGCATATTGTTTGGCAAATTCGGGAAGCAGGTTTCCATATTCGGCTTTTCTTTTGCTATCTTGATTTACCCATTCGGTAAACTGTTTTTCAAATGCTTGTTTCTTTTCAACCCCGTTGAGGCGATGAATACCTTTGCTTTCACCAATCATTTTTTTCCACCCATTGGCAATTCCCGCCACGCTCGATGCATATCTCAAACGTTGATCCGCACTTTGATTCATAGCTGCATTATAAATTTCCAAACGTTTGTTGCGCAATTCGATTTTTGCAGGATTTAAAATATTAACCGTTTGATCTACAGCATAAGAAGTTAAGTATTCTTGAGTTCTTCCCGGATAACCGAAAACGAAAGTAAATTCGTCTTGTTGCAATTCACTTAACGAAATGGTTAAGTGTTTTTTAGGTTGGTAGGGCACATTGTCTTTAGAATATTTTGCCGGTTTATTGTCTTTTGAGGCATAAACGCGGAAAACCGAAAAATCGCCTGTATGGCGCGGCCACATCCAGTTGTCCGTTTCGCCGCCAAATTTTCCAATATTGGATGGGGGAGCACCCACCAAACGAACATCGTGGAAAACTTCGTTTACGTAAAGAAAATATTGATTTCCATAATAAAACGGAAAAATATCTGCTGTGTAATGAGTGCCTTCAACAGCTTGTTTTTTAAGTTTGGCAATATTGGTATTGATTGTCAAAGTTCTATTTTCCTGCGTCATATTGTCGCTCACGCCTTCCAACACTTTTGTTGTAACGTCTTCCATGCGAATTAGAAGAGTGACGGTTAAGCCCGGACAAGGAAGTTCTTTTTGCAAGTTTTCAGCCCAAAAACCATTGGCTAAATAATTGTTTTCAACCGAACTGAGCGAAACAATGTGGGAATAGCCACAATGGTGATTGGTAAACAACAATCCTTTGTCCGACACAAATTCACCTGTGCAACCTTGTCCAAACTGAACAATGGCGTCTTTTAGACTGGTATGGTTTACATCGTAAATATCTTTGGCCGTAATTTTCATGCCTAATTTCTGCATGTCGGCTTCATTTTTGTTCAGAAAAAGCGGCAACCACATGCCCTCATCTGCATGAGTAAAAAAACTAAAGGCAATTGTCAAAAGGAAAAGAATTTTTTTCTTCATGATATATAAATTTCAATTTGAAAAGATTCGCAAAGATACAATTTTCTAACGATTTATCCGACTTTTGTTTGTTAAAAGCTTAGAATTTATACTGCAACCGTAAAGTAAGCACATTATCCTTTAAATCTGTTGAATAATCGGGTTTAGTATCGGTTGTCAGGTTTTCGGTTTTTTCGTTGGCAATAAATTCATAATAAAGCTGCAAGTATAAACTTTTATTTATCTTCCACAACCCACCTACCCCCCAAGTGCTATAAGCAATATCGGTTGCCGTAGTGAAATTGCTTAAACCGATTTCACTTCCCGAAACTTTGATGTTTGGGTCGTAATAATCATATTTCAGCAAAAAGGTAAAAGGCGTTGACAAAATATCTTGGAGAAAATAGAAATAGTATCCGCAAAAAGGACGTAGATACAAATTATATTTTGGGTCATTTGCAGGAACCTCGCTGTAGCTTTGGCTTTTTGAACTGGTTGCTGAACCTGGTTGTGTTCCCCAGGTATATTCGCATCTTAAAGTGGTTTTGCCCAAAAGCCATTTAAAGGCAAATTGCGCATCAAAGCCCCAATATTCGCGTTTCATATAATCGCCGCGTTGTCCTGTGGAATCCAAAATAAATGCATTGCCCTCCATGGTATATTTGTATTTTGTCGGGCTAAAAACGCTGCCGTTATAATATGAAAATCCCACACCCCAATTCCCTGAAAATCCATCAGTTTCAAAAGATTTTGCAGCACTTAAACGCCCAATAAAATCTTTTCTACTGTCAATATCTTTATTGACAAGATTTCCGGAAAACACCCCCATATCTAACTTTAAAAAACTCAAAGAATTGGAAGACGGCATTTGCAATGCTAACATGGCGCCTAAATCACGTTCACCTGGGAACAGCGTTTGCATGACGGCTGAATTTTCGGGTGTTTCGCGAAGCAAGGAAGAATATTGAACTTCAAAACCAAAACATGGCGCCATAATACCGGCGCGAAGATAACTTTTACTGTTCAGCCAAGCATCTTTCACTTGCATGTAGAGATCTACGATGTTAATCCCTTTTTCTGTAAGATTCAGTTGAAAAGCGCCTTGGGCATATTTGTCGTCATAAAAAAATTTCAACCGTCCTCTGCGAATGCCAATGCGGTTGAAAGTTTCTTCGCCATAGTTTTCGTTCGGCGAACCGACTTTTAGTTCGGAATATTCTTCTCCATATTGATATTGAGCTTGAATCCCCCCAGAAATGCCAAAGTGGGAGAAAAAATTATATGTATGTTCTAATCGTTTTTGCTTTTCTTCCAAAGTTTTGATTTTTTCCGAAAGACTTTGCAGGCTGTCTGTCATTGATTCTTGAGCCAAAACGGAAAAGCAAGAAAATAAAATGAGAAATATTAAAGATAAAAGTTTTTTCATAGATGAAATAGTTCTGACTTTTAGATATTTTACAAGAAAAGAAATATGCTTGTAAAAATAAAATGCAAAAGTATGATATTTACAGATATTTTGAAACTGTGTCCAAATTCTATATTTTTTAGGCACTATTTTTGATGTTATTAAACGTGTAAAAATCAATAGTTAGTGAAAAATATTGTTTTTGAAAATTCTATTTTTTTGCTTACTATATAATTAATTCGTAATTTTGTACCCTCAAAAAAAGAAGTGTTATGCATAATTCTAATGATTTTGTAGTGAAGTTCAAAGGTTTAGCCAATGGATTACACCAGTTTCATTATGTTTTAGGTGATTCTTTTTTTACCTCTTTGGAAGATGAGGATTTGCAAGGTGGGCAGGTCGATTTTGAAGTTACATTGGACAAGAAAGACACCATGCTGAGCTTTCAATTCCAATTTCAGGGAATAGTCAAAACGCTTTGTGATAGATGTTTGGATGCTTTTGATATTCCTGTTTCAGGCGAAGAGAGCCTGTACGTGAAATTTGGAAATGAAGAGGTAAATACACAAGAAGATATTATTTATCTTCCTGAACAAGAGCATAAAATTGATTTATTTGACTATATCCGGCAATATGTAATTATAGCTTTGCCAATGCAAAGAATTCATCCAATGGATGAAAATGGCGAATCGCTTTGCAACAAAGAAATGTTGAAAAAACTTGAAGATATAGCAAGTAACCATGTGGAAAGCAATGAAGAAACCAATCCTTGTTGGGATGTTTTAAAAAAATTGCAACAAGAAGATTGAAATTGATAGATAAAGCAATATTAACAGAAAACATAAAAACATAAGAAAATGCCAAATCCTAAACGTAGATTCTCTCAAACAAGAACAGCGAAAAGAAGAACACACCACAAAGCCGTAGCGCCTCAATTGTCAAATTGCAGCAATTGCGGAGCCGTAGTATTGTACCACAGAGTTTGTCCTGAGTGCGGATACTACAGAGGAAAACAAGCTATTGAAAAAACAGCTACTGTTTAAAGTTGTTGACAGTTTTCGTGCTGTCGCTTTTAGTGTGTAACCAATCTTTATATCCATGAATATTGGAATAGATGTAATGGGTGGCGATTTTGCGCCACAAGCCACAATTCTTGGCGCTATTATGGCCTTGGAAGAAATTCCGGCTACAGACAGAATTGTGCTTATTGGAAATGAGAAAATTATTTTGGAAACATTGAAATCCGAAAATGCAGATCCTTCTCGTTTCAATATTGTCCACACAGAAGAAGTCATAGAAATGGACGACAAGCCCATTAAAGCTATGACACAAAAAACCAAATCTAATTTGGTGGTAGGTTTTTCATTGCTTAAAGATAAAAAAATAGATTCCTTGGCCAGTGCCGGAAATACCGGTGCCATGTTGGTTGGTGCTATGAATAGCGTTGGAACTATTGAAGGACTTTTGAGACCTTGTTTAGCTGCATTTCTTCCCAAAGAAGATGGCGGCTTTTCTGTTTTGGTTGACGTGGGCGTAAACCCTGATAGCAAACCGGAGCATTTGCATCAATATGGCCTTGTAGGAAAGCTTTACGCAGAAAAAATCTTTAAAATTGCCAATCCAAAAGTGGGTTTATTGAATGTGGGAAGTGAAGAAGGTAAAGGAAATGCCCGTTGCGTTGCCGCTTACGATTTGATGAAAACCGCTTTGGAATATAATTTTATTGGTAATGTAGAAACCCGTAAATTGTTCAAAGGCGATGATTGCCATGTGTTTGTGTGTGATGGTTTTGTAGGGAATATGCTGTTGAAGCACACCGAAGCCATGTGGTATGTAATGTACAAACGCGGCCTTGTTGATGATTACATGAAACGTTTCAATTATGAACTTTACGGCGGAATGCCATTATTGGGCGTGAATGGAACAGTTATTATCGGGCATGGTATATCAAGCAAATTGGCAATAAAGAACATGATCCTGCAATCAAAACAGGTTTTTGAGTCAAAGATAAATGAACAACTAAAGGATTCATTGGCAAAACTTTAATACTAAACAAATGACAAAAATAAGAGCTGCAATAACCGGTGTAGGTGGCTACGTTCCCGACTATGTTTTGACTAACGACGAGCTGAGCAAAATGATGGATACCACTGATGAGTGGATTATGACACGAATTGGTATCAAAGAAAGAAGAATTTTGAAAGGCGAGGGATTAGGTACATCGGATATGGCAGTAAAAGCAATAGAGGATTTGCAAAAAAGAAAACCTTTCAATTTAGATGAAATTGACATGGTTCTTTGTTGTACAGTTACTCCCGATATGCATTTTCCTGCAACAGCCAACATCGTTTCCGATAAATGCGGAATCACAAAAGCTTTTGCTTTTGATGTTTTGGTTGGTTGTGCCGGTTTTATTTTTGGCTTAAAAACAGCTTCTGCTTATATTGAAAGTGGTGCAGCTAAAAAAGTATTGGTTATTGGTGCCGATAAAATGTCATCAATTATTGATTATACCGACCGTGCAACAGCGCCCATTTTTGGCGACGGTGCTGCGGTTGTTTTGCTTGAGCCAACAACAGAAGAATTTGGCGTAATGGATACCATTATGGCAAGCGATGGTGTAGGACGTCATAATTTATTTATGAAGGCTGGTGGCTCTGCTTATCCACCTTCACACGAGACCATTGACAATAAAGAACATTTTGTTCATCAAGACGGACAAACAGTTTTTAAATGGGCGGTTTCTAAAATGTCCGATGTTTCAGAAGAAGTGATGAAACGTAATAACCTATCTTCAGATACAATAAACTATTTTTTACCTCATCAAGCCAATAAGCGTATTATTGATGCGGTGGGACAATGGATGAAATTGCCGGAAGAAAAAGTTCTTGTCAATATTACCAAATTTGGAAATACCACAGATGCCACCATTCCATTGTTGATGTGGGAATATCAGGACAGATTCAAAAAAGGCGATAACCTTATTTTGAGTGCTTTTGGTGCCGGATTTTCGTGGGGTTCCATTTATTTGAAATGGGCGATCTAAGAATCTGAAAAATCAAATAATTTTAAATCCAACCAATGAAAAGCGGTTGGATTTTTTTTTCTTCATGCAATAAATAAAATTTTTGCGAGTTACATATTTAGAAAATCAAAGTTGTTTTAAATTATAATTTATGCAAAAAAAATATCCTCTTTCAAAAAAATCATCCTCCCAACAAAATAAAGTTAAACAAGAACAAAAGCAGGATGAGCCTTCATTGCATGTGCTTCAAAATATATTGAGTTATGCCAAAGCCTTGCAATGTTTTAAGCATGAAAATATGCAATTTCAATTTTTATTGAATTAGTGT
>JAVBMO010000093.1:0-7675 GCA_031552355.1 Bacteroidales bacterium
GCTTTGCGCAAAGCATCCCTATCCTGTTCTGTTTTTATTGCAGGATTGCACTTGATTAAGTTTCCATATTTTTCGTAATCGTCCTGACAAAACCATAAATGATTGACACAAACTTCTGCCGTAATTCTTTTTCCACTAAGATTTTGAGTACTTAGTAAACTTAATTCCTTTGCTGTGGAAAGATGGGCTATATGCAAACGAGCATTGGTTTTTGAGGCCAATTCTATAGCTTCTGCCGTGGATTTATAACACGCCTCTTCAGTTCTTATTTGCGGATGAAGCGCAGCAAAACCTCCATCGGGATAACGGGATTTGAACAAAGTGGTGTTCCTTTGAATAATCTCTTCGTCCTCGCAATGGGCAACCAAAGGCAAATGCCCCAAAGCTTTGAAAAGCTGCTCTACCTTTTCGCCTTGCAACAACATATTTCCTGTAGAAGAGCCTAAAAACACTTTGATTCCGGGGATTTCCGAAGGATTTATCTTCGCCAATTCTTCCAGATTGTCCATAGTTGCTCCCACAAAAAATCCATAATTGATCAGCGATTGCTTTTGGGCGATTGCTTTTTTACCATTCAAAGTTTGGATGGTCGTTGTCTGCGGATTGGTGTTGGGCATTTCTAAAAAAGAAGTAACACCGCCGGCAGCAGCAGCACGACTTTCTGAAAAAATATCGGCTTTGTGGGTCAAGCCAGGTTCACGAAAATGAACGTGAGTATCAATAATTCCGGGAAACAGATAAAATCCTGTCCTGTCAATGATTTCAAATCCTTCCGGGAAATGGGTTTCGCCTTCGCTATAAATTTTATGGATTTTACCATCCTGCACAGCAATGGAACCTTTGTTTATTTTCCCTTCATTGACCCAAGTAATATTGGAAAGTATGTATTTCATTTGATTTATCTTTTAATGCTTATTGAGTAGAACTTTGCTAACTGCTTTTTTATTCCGAAGTTTTCAAGATATAAAAACTCCCTTTCCCTTTCCCAATCATTTCTAAGATTTGTTCGTTCCGAAGGTACTGCAAATCTTTTTTTAATGTTGCCATTGGTATTTCCGAAAGGAGTACAGATAAATCACCGACTTTTATCGGTTGATTTTTCGATATAAATTCTTTTATTTGTTTTTGTCTTTCATTCAAATATCCCCCTTTAGCTTTGAATAGGTCATATTTTTGTTCTAATTTTTGAGTCAAAGTTTTCAAACTTTCCAGAAAAAAAATAATCCATTGATCTATTCGCTCATTTTCTTTATACCGATTTCGCTGTCCACTCATCAGAGCTTCATAATACTCTTTTTTATGCTGTTCGATATGATTTTCAAATGAGATATATTGGACAAACTCATACTCTTGTTGTAATAAACAAAGTGTTGTCAATAACCGTGACAACCTGCCATTTCCATCTTGAAAAGGGTGAATACTCAAAAAATCATATATAAAGATGGCTAAAGTAATAAGAGGGTGCAAAGTCCTTTTATCAAATTGTTCTTTTGTCCATTCAACAAGTTCAAACATTTCATTTTCAACTAAGGCAGGTTCAGTTGTCGCAAAGATAACACGTTGTTCTCCTGTTGGATATGTAGCAACTACTTTATTCGATAGATTTTTATATTTACCTCGATGCCGCTCATCTTTTACACTTTGGTTCAATAACAATTGATGAAATTGTTTTATATAGTTTTGAGATAATTGGATTTCGCGATAGTTTTCATATACAAGTTCTAACACTTCATAATATCCTATAACTTCTTGTTCATCGCGAGTTTCTAATTTTGTAATTTTAATATTCTTTAAAAGTTCCTGTACTTCGTTATCTGTCAACGTAGCCCCTTCAATACGTGTTGAAGATCCAATACTTTGGATGGTTGCAATCCTTCGCAACTCTTTCAAATAACGATTCTCCTGCTTTTCGACAATATTCCATTTTCCTTTAAAACCATCAATAAATCCAATTAACTGAAATATTTTTTGATTTGTAAAAAAGTCAAAATCTATTTTTCTTAAAAATTTATCCATATTGCATCTATAATATATCCAAATACAAAAATACTAAATATTTGTATTTTATCCATATTTTATCTGAATATTTTGAAATACAATTGCTAAAACCTATTTTTCTATTCCCCTTTCCATAACCGTCCTTGCCAGGTATTTCTTTCTTTGAAACGGTTTTCGATAAGTGAAAAGACTTTTTCATTGCGAATCAATCCCCAGTTCGGGCCGCCTTGAAATCGTGGAGGAACCTCCCCCGCAAAACGTTCAATCACAATATTAGGATTGAGTCGTTCCACAAAATCGACCACAAAATCGATATATTCGTCCAATTCAAAAAATTGAAAATCCTGAGGTCTTTCCTGGTATTCCTTTTCCATGGGAGTGTCCTTGAAAATTTGCAACTGATGAAATTTAACTGTCGTTAAGGGCAATTTGGATATAATTTCGGCCTCGGCTAAGAGCATTTTCCGCGATTCGCCCGGAAGCCCGAAAATCAAATGTCCGCCAACTTTTAAGCCCCTTTTTGCCGTTTCTTCAATAGCCCATTGCGTTTTTTCGAAATCATGCCCACGGTTCACACGTTCCAAAGTTTTATTGTAGCAGCTTTCAATGCCATATTCAACAATAACATAATATTGCTCGGCCAATTGCCGGAAATAATCCAATTTTTCTTCGTCCACACAATCGGGGCGGGTGCCAATCACAAGCCCTACGACTTTGGGGTGTTCAAGCGCTTGGGAATAAATGCCTCTCAATTTTTCCAAAGTCGCATACGTATTGGAAAATGCCTGAAAATAAGCCAAATAATCTGTCGCTTTTTTATATCGCCATTCGTGGAATTTTATACCCTCTTCCAATTGGACATAAACAGACTGCTGCTTTTGACAATAAGACGGATTAAAAGCCTGATTACAACAGAATGTACACCCACCATAGCCTGCCGCTCCGTCACGGTTCGGGCAAGTGAATCCCGCATCGATAGAAAGTTTTTGAACCCTTTGCCCAAACTGTTTTTTAAAATAGTTGGAATAAGCATTAAACGGCCGGCTGTGCCCCCAAGGAAAAATTTGTTCTGTCATTATTTAGATGTCCTTTGTCAATGATTTTACCAACTTGGAATTGGCAAAAAATTCCTTGGCTATAATTCGTAGCAATGTGTAGGTTGGAATAGCTACAATCATTCCCACAATTCCCCCAATTTCTCCGGCTATCAAAATCACGAAAAAGATTTCTAACGGATGGGCTTTTACACTTTTGGAATAGATTAACGGCTGAAGGAAAAAATCGTCAATACCTTTTACGGCAAAGAAAACGCCAAAAAACTTAAGCAAAATAAATAAAATAGAGACTGAAGGATCGACACTTAATATGGAGGCTAAAGTGATTAGCAATCCGATGATTGCACCAATAAAAGAACCTAAATAGGGCACAATGACCAATATGCCGCAGAAAAAAGCAATAAAAAAGGCGTTGGGAATTCCCACAATTGAAAAACCTATGGATAGTAATATAGAAACTGATAGTATTTCGCAGCAAAGGCCCAAAAAATAACGGGAAATAAGATTTCGTGAAGTTTTTATAATGTGTTTAATTTCTTCCATTCTCCTGTCGGGAGTTAGAACATAAACTATATTGGGCAACAGAGAGGGGTCTTTTAATAAGAAAAAAACCACAAATAAAACAATGAAGATCCCCATAAAGAAATTGCCTGCGAATGATATCAGATTGCTGATAAGTGGCTGGTAATCGATTGAGGACAAGAAATGCATGATCTGATTATTCAGATATTTTTCAAGACTTGTGCCTTCGCCGAGAAGACCGTAATTGACAAGAATTTGCTCGAATTGGGCAATAGGCTCTTGATAATAAGAGATGATTTTTGTGAAATCTATTTGGAAAAACGAAGCGGCTTGCGAGGCAATCAAGGGGATAAACAAAAAGAACAGGCCGAAAAGAACCCCAACTATCAATACAAGCGTAACAAGTGACGTCAGGGTATTTCCCAATTTTTTTCCTTTGACATGGATTTTATCTAATAGTGCTTTCAACGGTTGCCCTATTGCGGAAACAATAATAGCGATAAGGAAACAGGCTACCAAATAGCGGAAATACCAGAATAAGAAGAGAGCAAGGGCTACGCCCAGAGTAATTAAAATAGTTTTCGTCGTTTTATTCATATTTGTGTGGGTTTCTTTTAGTTGTCGCTAGCGAACCATTCGGCATAAGATGAATCTGTTTCATACATTTTCAAAGAAAACAAACGAATCGAAGCCGGAAGTTTAGTTTGTATCTGCGAAGCAAAATCCGACAGCAGATTTTCGCATGTCGGCTGATAGGGCAATTGGATTATTTTGGTATGCAAAATCGAATTATCGAACGGCATTTCCTGATTAAGCACCAAAGCGTGGTCGTATTTATCGACAATCAATTCATTGACAATCTTTTTCAGGTCGCCAAAATCCATCACCATTCCCAGTTTGGGTGAGTTTTTGTCGGAAATAGGTTCGCCGATAATGGTTACAAATAAGCGGTACGAATGCCCGTGGATATTTTTACAAAGACCATCGTAGCCTTGCAGGGCGTGTGCCGCTTCGAACTTAAATTCTTTTGTCAGTCGGATTTTCATTCTTCGTAATACTTTGCGTGTTTGTCGATTCAAAAGGCTTTTGCTCTCTCCAATCATTTTTCAAAGATAAGAAAGAACTTCTTATCAACAATTATTCCTTTTATTTTGTTGCAGATAAATTTGCAAAACCAAAGAATAAGGTATCTTGTGCATCAGGAACAAAAGGCTCAAAATATTTGGCAGCGTCTTCATCTTCGGCCAGCAATGGCTGAATTAAACACATGACTCCGGCTTTAGCTTTTGCCCTGAGAGAATAATAGATCTCATCGTTGGCGCCCTTTAAAGTGATGTTGAAATATTTGACGTCAAAATATTCAAAAGGCACTTTACTTTCTTTTACCAAACGGAAAAAGCCTTTCTGTTTTTTCAGCCAAATTTGCTGTTCTTCGGAAGATGCAAAAACCGGTCGTTCTTCTTTGGTTTCATATACATCGTCCCAAATAACGGGCACTCCCAAAATGATATGGTAAGCCTGCGAAGGGTTGGCCTGATATTCTCGGTTGATAGCTTCGTGCCAATTCGCGGTTTCGGTCGGGTAGCGTTTTTTTAATTGTTTCAAAATCACTTTTTCTTCCGACACAGAATCCGCTTTTACAAACGCATACCATACTTTGGCAAAATAATGCCGGATAGATTTCGGATTGCGATTGTTTGAGGTATATCCGTAATATTCAAACATTTTGGACGCTTTTACGTAAGCCTGATTATTTTCTCCACCAAAAGCCACAGCCAAAGCATTCAAAAGTTCTTGGTTGTTCCCTACAGCGCAACCATGCAAATAAATTGTTGTGGCAGAATCTATAACGGTCGAATCCAAAGCTTTGAGTTTTTCCGCTTTGATGGCTTCCTTTAGGCTTTGTGCCGAAGTCCGCAAACCTTTTGGGAGAACTTTCACACTTAAATCAATAAATTCGTTCCCGTGGCTTACCAAATTGACCGTCCCCCAAGGCAATCCATTTGCCGGACGGTGATTTTCCAGATAATCCCTTACTTCCAGTATAGAAGTAAGCGAATCGACAACAAATTCTGTTTTGTCGGCAGAATCCAAACGATAATAATGATTGGCAAGCGAATAATACGGATTTTCACCAAATTCATTGTCCTGCCCCAAAATAAATGTGATGGAGGTGCGTGGGACAATTGTATCCGTTGGCGTTTCTATTTGAACAATTTTTTGAGGTGCCGGTTTTTCGCCCTTTTGTTTGCAGGAAAAGGTTAAAAATGTAAGAAGTAATACGCTTAGTAAACAATATTTTCTCATTCCCAAATACTTTGACAATTTTTGAAAAGAAAACCCCGCAAGAATTCAATTCTGCGAGGTTTCTTTCTTTTTTAATCTACCAATTTGAATGCCACCGGCAGAACGAAGTAAGTTCTTACAGCTTTGCCTCTTTGTTTTCCGGGTTTCCATTTGGGCATCATTTTTATAACCCGGACAGCTTCGGCATCTAATGCAGGATGTATATTTTTGAGTATTTTTATTTCCGAAATACTGCCATCTTTTTCAACAACAAATTTCACATATACTCTTCCACTTATTCCTGCCTCTATGGCCTCTTTGGGATAGATCAAGCGTTTCATTAAATATTGCATTAGAGCATCTTGTCCTCCCGGAAATTCCGGCATTTCGTCTGCCATCTCAAATACTTTATTTTCATCTTCTATCTCTACCGGAGGTACAGATTTTGTAGATGGAATTGCTATTTCTATCTCTTCCTCCAAGTCGGCAGCTTCGTAATATTCTAGAGATTTGGTACTCCCTGAAAATTCGCTCATTTCAGCGCCCACAGCATAATCCGAAACTCCTTCGGGAAGCGGCAAGGCTTGCTTCACGGTTACCGGTTTTCCGTCTTTACCCACAGTTACCAGTTCGTCAATGGCAATAAACGAAGTATAGTTCGTCATCAGGTTGTATTTCAAGCCTAAATCGGTAATTTGTTTGCTATAATTGTCTTTTTCACTCCCTCTGCTGTCGCTTGAATAATAATCCAACAATTTAATCCGTTCGCGCGCCCAAAGGTAACGGATAGCGGCATATTCAGGATTAGGTTTTACATTTGCCAAATCAAAGGTTTGTTTGTAGTTTTTCCGTCCGGCTTTTCCTGTCAGGGTAACCGTTCCCGAAGGCGTTCCTTTGTATTTTCCTACAATAATAATAGGACGTTCGGCCAACATATCGGGCGGCGAAGCAGGTTCTATATCATAAGCCTGCAAACTGCCGTAATTCACTTTTATGCGAGTTAGCAAGGGGGTGTTAATGTAGTTTCTGAACTTTTCGGCTTGCGCTTTGGCTTGGTCTTGTTTTTGAATTACCATGGCTTCGCCATTGCCCATAAAAGCCATTCCATCAATTAAATAATGATTCACGCCGCTCCCAATGCCAAAGCTAAAGAAATTGGTGTTGCCGCTGTTTTCGCGGATAAATTGGAAACATTCTTTTTCCACGTCAATATAACCGTCGGTAACAATGACAAACGAGCGCGACAAATCCTGGTCAGGGCGTGGCACGGCAAAAGCCTGTTGAAGCGCCGGCAAAAGTTCCGTTCCACCGCCACCTTGTTGGGCATCAATAAACTTAACGGCCTTGGTAACATTTTCCTGAGTGGCATCCACAGAATTGGGGCTCATAAGGCCGGAACTTCCCGAAAACAAAAGGACATTGAATTTATCGGTGGGTTGCAAATTCAGGATTAAGTTCCGCAACAAGGTTTTTGAAATATCCAAGGGAAATCCGTGCATGGAACCCGACACATCGACAATAAAAATATATTCGCGTGGCGGAATATCTTCTTTCAACACCTTTTTGGGAGGCTGCACCATCATCATAAAGAAATTTTCGCCTTTGTTGTCTTGGTATAACATAATGCCCGATTCAATTTGATTGCCCTGCAGGGAATAATTTACCACCACGTCGCGGTTGCCGCCCTTGGTTTCCGAAGGGTCAAGTTTTACAACTGCCGTTTTCATATCGGGATAAGTCGTAATCATTTTGTGACTGCTGCAAGTAATGTTCTGAACCGGCAAACTGGATTGCACTTTCATTTCAAAATGAAA
>JAVBMO010000018.1:0-5683 GCA_031552355.1 Bacteroidales bacterium
TTTGAATAGTCGGAATACGAGGCCAAGCGAAAATTTGCAGAATTTAACGCTTAGTAAATCCTGCCATTCTTTGGTAGAACTGGAAGATATTTCCAACTTCGATTACGTTTTTCTAAGCCCGATTTTCGACAGTATTTCCAAGACTGGCTACAAACAAGCTTTTTCGGAAGAAGAATTGTTGCAAGCAAAAAACAATGGATTAATTAACGAAAAAATAATTGCGTTGGGGGGAATAGATTCAGTTAATATTTCACAACTTAAGCAATATAATTTTGGTGGTGCAGCTGTATTAGGTTCCATTTGGAAAGGCGATGAAAATGCCGTGCAAAATTACTTTAACATTAAGAAAGATATAACATGAAACTCACTCATCACTCTTTGCAGTTTATTACGCATAAGAATGAAAAATATGGATATATAGAATCAGCTAAACTGGCTTTGGAAGGTGGTTGTCGTTGGATTCAATTACGGATGAAGAACGTGCCGGATGAAGAATTTCTGATTGCGGCAAATGAAGTTAAACAGCTTTGCAGGCAATATAACGCAACATTTATTCTGAACGACCGTGCGCATTTGTGCAGGGAAATCGGCGCTGATGGTGTGCACTTGGGAAAATCGGACATACATCCTGCGGAAGCGCGTAAATTATTGGGTTATAAATATATTATAGGCGCCACGGCCAACACTTTCGATGATATACAAAATCATGCCGAAGCAAAGGTCGATTACATTGGTTTGGGGCCTTTCCGTTTTACCACCACCAAAGAGAAACTTAGTCCCATGTTGGGATTGGAAGGTTACAGGCACATTATGGAACAATGCCTAAAACACGGTATTGACATTCCTGTCGTGGCTATCGGCGGAATCCGCCAAGACGATATTGCAGACATTCTACAAACGGGTGTTTCGGGAATTGCTTTTTCTTCCTTGATTTTGGAAGTTGAAAATTCTGTAGAAACCATGCAGGAATTGGTGAAATTGACCAATAACCAAATGAATAAATAATCAAATCAACATTATAATGAAAAACTTAGTAATAGCAGGACAAGAATTTAGTTCTCGATTATTTTTGGGAACCGGAAAATTCAGTTCCAACCAAATGATGGAAGAATCCATTCTGGCATCGAAAACACAAATGGTAACCGTTGCCATGAAGCGCTTAAACATGGATAACAAGGAAGATGATATGCTTAAACACATCAAACATCCTCATATCCAATTGTTACCCAACACTTCAGGTGTACGCAACGCCAAAGAAGCGGTTTTCGCCGCGCAACTTTCGCGCGAAGCCTTTGAAACCAACTGGCTAAAACTCGAAATCCATCCCGATCCGAAATACCTTTTGCCCGACCCTATAGAAACCCTGAAAGCCACGGAAGAATTGGCAAAGTTGGGTTTTATTGTTTTGCCTTATATTCAGGCCGACCCGGTTTTGTGCAAATTGTTGGAAAACGCCGGTGCAGCAACTGTGATGCCTTTGGGTGCGCCCATCGGAAGTAACAAAGGTTTGCGGACTCGCGATTTATTAAAAATCATCATCGAACAAAGCAATGTTCCGGTGGTGGTCGATGCCGGAATTGGGGCGCCGTCACATGCCTGCGAAGCCATGGAAATGGGCGCCGATGCTTGCTTGGTAAACACAGCTATTGCCATTGCCGGAAATCCTGTTGCCATGGCAGAAGCCTTTGCTTCGGCAGTGGAAAGCGGACGCAAAGCCTTTGAAGCCGAATTGGCACAAGAAAGTCATATTGCCGAGGCAACCAGCCCGTTGACAGCCTTTTTGAAGTAATAAATGTATTTCTATAGAAATACCAAGCGAATATTAATAATCAGAAAATATATAATTTAAAACATAATGAAACTTACAAAGCAACAGATTTCTTACCCTAATTCGAAGAAAATATATGTAAAGGGTAAACTCCACGATATTCAAGTGGGAATGCGCGAAGTAACGCTTACAGATACTGTAAATATCGTAAACGGAGAAAAAGTATTCGAAAAAAATACTCCCGTGGTTATTTACGATACGGGTGGCGACTATTCCGATGCCAATATTGAAGTGGATATTACCAAAGGTTTGACGAGAAAACGCGAAAGCTGGAATGCTCAGCGCGAAGATTTGGAATGTTTGACCGGATTTTCTTCGGAATATCAAAACGAACGGGCGTCCATGAAAAATTTGGACGAAATACGTTTCCCTGTAAAAAACCTGCCCTACCGCGCAAAATTAGGGAAAAATATTACCCAAATGTACTATGCGCAGCAAGGGATCATTACGCCCGAAATGGAATATGTAGCTATCCGCGAAAATCAGAAAATTGACGCTTTGGGCATCAAGAGCCATATAACACCTGAATTTGTGTGTAAGGAAGTGGCAGCAGGACGCGCTGTAATTCCTGCCAACCCGAACCATCCCGAAGCCGAACCGATGATTATCGGACGGAACTTTTTGGTAAAAATCAATACCAATATAGGCAATTCCGCCCTTTCTTCGGGTATTGATGAAGAGGTAGAAAAAGCCGTTTGGTCGTGCAAATGGGGTGGCGACACACTGATGGATTTATCCACCGGCGACAACATTCACGAAACACGCGAATGGATTATCCGCAACTGTCCGGTACCTATGGGAACAGTACCTTTGTATCAGGCTTTGGAAAAGGTAAACGGGAAAATTGCCGACCTTACTTGGGAAATCTACCGAGATACGTTGATTGAACAATGCGAGCAAGGCGTTGATTATTTCACCATTCACGCCGGTTTGCTGAAAGCCCATATTCCTGCTGCCGAAAAACGCTTGACAGGTATTGTTTCGCGTGGCGGATCCATTATTGCCAACTGGATGAAAATCCACAACAAAGAAAACTTTTTCTATACCCATTTCGACGAAATTTGCGAAATCTTGAAACAATATGATGTGGCGGTTTCTTTAGGCGACGGACTTCGTCCCGGCTCTACTTTCGATGCCAACGACGAAGCGCAATTTGCCGAATTGAATGTTTTAGGAGAATTAACCCAAAAGGCTTGGAGTCATTATGTTCAAGTGCTGATTGAAGGCCCCGGCCATGTGCCCATGCACAAAATCAAAGAAAATATGGATGAGCAAATACGAATTTGCCACGAAGCGCCGTTTTACACCTTAGGCCCTTTGACAACCGACATTGCACCCGGTTACGACCATATTACTTCAGCCATTGGCGGTGCGCAGATTGCTTGGTATGGCACGGCGATGATTTGTTATGTGACGCCGAAAGAGCATTTATCGTTACCCAACAAAGAAGATGTTCGCGCAGGTGTGGTCGCTTATAAAATTGCCGCCCATGCTGCCGATTTGGCAAAACGCCATCCCGGCACCGAAGTTCGCGACAATGCTTTGAGCAAAGCCCGTTTTGATTTCCGGTGGAAAGATCAGTTTAACCTTTCTTTAGATCCCGAAAAAGCTTTGGAATATTACAAAGAAGGCCGTTTGAACGATGATTCCGACCATTGTACCATGTGTGGGCCTAATTTTTGTGCCATGAAATTGACAAAGGAATTGCAAAATTGCGGAAAATAAATCTGCATTATCTACAGAAATATTGCCGTCTTCAGCTGACAGGAAATTAAAATCGTCTATCTAAGGCTTTAGCCAAAATAAATCAAAGATTTTGGCTAAAGCCCTAAATAATGGGAATCTTTTATCCGTTGGTTAAAACCAACGGCAATAAAAATAACTTAAAATGAGCACATTCAACGAAGAATTAGCCCAATACAATTGGGACGACTTGAAAGAACAAATTTATGCCAAAACAAAATCGGATGTAGAAAGAGCTTTGAGCAAGGAAATTCTTTCGGAACAGGATTTTATGGCGTTGGTTTCGCCTGCGGCGGACAATTATCTGGAACCTATGGCGGTTCGAAGCCAGCACTTCACGCGTCAGCGTTTTGGCAAAACCATACAATTCTATATTCCGCTTTATTTAACCAATTCCTGCACAAACCATTGTATTTATTGCGGTTTCAATCATTCGAACGACATCAAAAGAATTATTTTGACCGACGAACAAATTATGCAGGAAGTGAAAGCCATCAAAGAAATCGGTGATTTTCAGCATATTTTATTGGTGACGGGTGAAAATCCACGCGATGCCGGCGTTGATTATATCGCAAACGCCATTCGTTTGGTGAAGCCTTATTTTTCATCGGTTTCCATAGAAGTGCAGCCTTTGAAGGAAGATGAATACCAAACTTTGATTGCCGAAGGTTTGAACGCGGTCTATTGCTATCAGGAATCTTACCATAAAGAAAATTACAAGATCTATCACCCGAAAGGCATGAAATCGAAATTTGAGTGGCGCTTGGATACGTTCGAACGCTTGGGGCGCGCCGGAATCCGTAAAATCGGTATTGGCGCTTTGTTGGGTTTGGAAGATTGGCGTACCGAAGCCTTGATGATTGCTTTGCATTTGCGATATCTGCAAAAACATTACTGGAAAACGAAATACTCGATTTCATTTCCACGGATACGCCCACATCAAGGTGGTTTCCAACCTAATGTGGTGGTTTCCGACAAAGATTTGGCGCAATTGATTTTTGCTTTCCGTTTGTTCGACCACGATATTGAGATTGCGCTCTCAACCCGTGAGAGTTCTGATTTCAGGGATAATATGGCGCAATTGGGTGTAACTTCACTGAGTGCCGGTTCCAAAACTGACCCCGGTGGCTATGCCGTTTATAAAGATGAATTGGAACAATTTGCTGTAAACGATGCCCGTACGCCAGCTCAAATCCTCGACATTATTAAACATCAGGGTTATGAAGTGGTTTGGAAAGATTGGGACATTGCTTTGCAATCCAACGAATAGAATTGCATTTTTCGCCCGTCGAAAATCAACATCCGATTGACAATTAGTTCGCCAATGCCGGTAATATATTTCACAGCCTCGGCCGCTTGAATGCTTCCGATAATGCCGGCAATGGCGCCTAAGATTCCTGCTTCGGCAGCGGTAGGCATGCTGTCCTCAGGTGGCGGCGCACCAAAAACACTACGATACGTTGTATTTCCAGGTGTACAGGTCATTACTTCGCCTTTCATGGCAAGAACGGCACCATGCGAAAAAGCGATCTTTTCCGCCTCGCAAATATCGTTAATCAAAAACTTTGTGGTATAATTGTCGCAACAGTCAATGACAAAATCATATTGCCTTACCAATTCACGGGCATTGCCTTCGGTAAATAATTCCTGATATGCATTGATTTTAACTTCAGTATTCAGCATTGAAATTTTTTCTGCTGCCGATTGAACTTTGCTTTTGCCGATATCTTCAGTGAAATGGATTATTTGACGTTGCAAATTGGTTTCGTCCACTTTGTCAAAATCAATAATGCCTAAAGTTCCTACACCGGCAGCAGCCAAATACAACAAAACCGGCGAACCCAAGCCACCGGCGCCTACGACAAGAACTTTCGCTCGTTGCAGTTTCTTTTGCCCCTCTTCGCCAAAGCCTTCAATTAAAATATTGCGGTGGTAACGGTTAATAGTCATGAGTCTTAGTTTTAATAGTTTGCAAAAGTAAAGAAAAATAGGTTGACTTTTTACTCAAAAGTTAGCAGAAATTTCAAACCTTATTTTGAGGATTCTGTATAAGCTTCGCCCCACTGTATTGACAATTTTGCCAGGTAGCGCGCCAATTCAGTTTTTTCGTCA
>JAVBMO010000165.1:0-5789 GCA_031552355.1 Bacteroidales bacterium
ATTTTCAGAGCCAAAAAGTCTTTACATAAAATACTAATTGATAAAATCTAATGCCATGAACACAACTTCCAAACCACATCAAGATTTACCTTTTGCAGACGAGTTTTCTGCATTGAAAGAAAAGGATTGTCCGCAAAAAATTGACATTGCCGACGCCACCATGGACAAAATCTATGAAGAATTAAGAGCCAAGAAACGCCGCCGCTTATCCAATCGGATAATTGCCGCATCGCTGATTGCCGCTTGTTTTGTGGGAGTCATTTTCATTACGTCGAAAGTCCGAGAATCTAATGAAAATGAGATTAATTTTTTCTTGGCCCAGGTTTATTTGCAAGACGATTTACACACAGCCTCTTTCGACGAGGAATTTATTGCTGACATTACTTTTGAATAAAGATACCGGTAGCGAGCATGTTCGTTAACAATTTTTTAACCTTGAATTCAACATGCGGAATTCGACAAAAAAATCAATATTATGAAAATTCTAAGCAAAAAAACTCTCCTGATTACGGCTGTCGTAGTACTTTTAGCGGGACAACCTCTTGCAGCCCAAAACAAAGCTCAAAAAGGCAAAAAAGAAAACACTACACAACAATCCACCACTGCCAAAGAACCTGAGAAAAAACGCAAAGGCGAAATGAATATCGAAAATTTGGTAAGTAATTTAACTGCTGATCAAAAAAAACAATTGCAAGATTTGGCCGAAGCTTACAAAGCAGAGACCAAAAGTGTAAGAGAGGAGTTCCGTACTGCAAAAAAAGAGTTGGAAGCCTTGAAAAAAGATCCAAATGTCAATGCTGACGCCGTAAACAAAAAAATTGACGAAGTTTCGGCTTTGAAAAATAAATTGGAAAAGGAAAACTTTGCCTATCAGAAAAAGATAGAAAAAGTGTTGACTCCCGACCAATTAAAAGAGCTGAACAGCAAAAAGGAAGCTTTCCGCCAAAAACACCAAGATCAAAAAGGGGAAAAATCTGAGAAAAAATAGGGAGCATTTTCAAGTCTCTTAAAAAAGGCTGCTTGGGAAAAATTTCCGGGCAGCCTTTTTTAAATCTTTGTTGCATAAACCTTTGTCTGTTTTGGATTCGTCTCTTCGTGCTTTTCAAATTAGATTTTACCGACTCAACATATTTTCAATGTCGAATTTGTTTTCGTAATCCTGAATGGCGCGACGAATAATATCTTTGGCCTCATCCACATCATATACATGGGTAAGTTCACAACGGCGAAATGTTTGGCCGGGAATATCCTTGTAAGTCATAAAATAATGCTTCAGGCGTTCCAAAACATGTTCGGGGATATCTGCCAAATTTTCGTAGCCGCCGTAAACAGCATCTTTATCCATAACGGCGATCAATTTATCATCGGCCTGATTGTGGTCAATCAACCGAAAGCCGCCAATGGGACGGGCTTTTACAATAATATCGCCATGAGGAATCACTTTTTCCGTAAGCACGCAAATATCCACAGGATCACCATCCCCTTGAATGTCTTCACGACTGAGGCTTTTTCTTGAAACTTCGGCTACCATTTCACCACTATAGGTTTGCGGAATAAAGCCATAAAGGGCAGGAATTACATTGGAATATTTTTGTGGTCGGTCAATTCTCAGATAACCGGTTTTTTTATCTACTTCATATTTTACAGTATCGGTGGGAACAATTTCAATAAAGCATGTAACCACCTCAGGCGCTTCTTCGCCAAAACTGATACCATGCCACGGATGCGACTTGTAGCGCATTCCCATAATTCGTCCCATAATGGGGTCAAAAGAGTGTTGCATATAATTTTAGTTTTATTTTTGTTCTATTTCAAAATGAAAGGGAAGAAGGTTTTCTACGCCTTTCAATACAATAATTTTATCGGTTGATTGCAAAAAAATAATTTCTATCGGATTTTTTGATAGTTCTTCATATTCATCCATCACTTGACGACAAGCGCCACAGGGTGAAGCTGCTTGTAAATGTCCATCAGGATTGGTTGCAGCAATGGCTATTCTTTTGATTGGCTGTTGTGGAAAATTTGCCGATGCGCTGAATAATGCAACTCTTTCGGCACACAATCCCGAAGGGAAAGCGCTGTTCTCCTGATTATTTCCAATAACAAAATTCCCGTTTCCCAACTCTATGGCACATCCAACCCTGAAATGCGAATAAGGTGCATAGGCATATTTTGAAGCATCAATAGCTTTGTTTATCAACAGTTTTTCCTTTTCGGGCAACAAATCTATGGAATTGTATTCTGTGTAATCAAGAGTTATCTGTTTGTTTTGCATAGTGGTTTGTTTCAAAAAAGGACATCGAATCAGTAAAATTATTTTTTACCGCAAAGAACAAGTATCTTTGCAAAAGTATAAATATTCAGGTTTTTTCAAAGCAAATTGCTGAATTTCTTTTGAAAATATATCAAAAAATATTCCTTTTTTGTTGAAATGGTAAAAATTGGTGCTATAGAATTATCGGGATTCCCGTTGATACTTTCTCCCATGGAAGAAGTAACCGACAAGCCTTTTCGTTTAATTTGCAAGGAACATGGCGCCGATATGCTGATTTCCGAATTTATTGCTTCCGACGCCTTGATTCGTGATGTGGAAAAAAGTCAGAAAAAGATGATTTTTGAAAATCGGGAACGGCCGTTTGGCATACAAATTTTTGGAAACGAAGTAGAACCAATGGTACGGGCAGCACAGATTGCTGAAAATGCCAAACCCGATTTTGTGGATATCAATTGGGGGTGCCCTGTAAAGAAAATTGCCGGAAAAGGTTGTGGTTCGGGCATGTTGAAAGACATTCCAAGACTTTTGGAAATAACCCATGCGGTGGTCAAAGCAGTAAAATTGCCTGTAACAGTAAAAACCCGCCTCGGCTATGATGACCAATCGTTGGTAATTGTAGAATTGGCCGAAAGGTTGCAGGATATCGGCGTACAGGCCATTAGCATTCATGCCCGCACCAAAAAACAAATGTATCAAGGGCAGGCCGACTGGACTTTGATTGGAAAAACCAAGGAAAACCCTCGCTTGAAAATTCCCGTTTTCGGAAATGGCGACATTACTTCACCCGAAAAAGCTTTGGGAGCTAAAAACCGTTTTGGTGTCGATGGGATTTTAATTGGGCGTGGCGCCATAGGAAACCCTTGGATATTCGCGCAAACAAAAGATTATTTTGAAACAAAATCGTATAAAACTCCTTCTGTAAAAGAACGTGTGGCTGTTTGCCGGCAGCATCTTCATGCAGCCATTCAGTGGAAAGAAGAAAAAGTAGCCATTTTGGAAATGCGAAAGCATTATGGCAACTATTTTAAAGCCCTTCCCGATTTCAAACCTTTCCGTATTAAATTGGTAAGTCAAACGGAATTACAGGATTTGGAAGAAACTTTTGGGCAAATTCTGAAATTCTATTCCGAATAATTCTTTGTATATTTGTACAAACAAAATGAACTTTAAAAAATGAAAAAAGCATTATTTCTTTTTCTCATAAGTGCCGGCGTGTGCTTGAATTTTTCATGTTCAAAAGAGGATGAAAATTTAACCGATACCTATTGGCGATATGCCAAAAACGGGATTCAGGAACAGATCTTTTTTCCTTCGGAAACAAGGTACGAATTGAAGAAGGGTACCAATAAAGCAGACGCTGTTGAATTTTATACGGGGAATTACACCCGTTCCGGCCAAACAGTAACTCTTTATTTTTCTGATACTATACCAATTACAGGAACCATTTCTGATAAAAAGATGATTTTCAATTACGGGGAAGAAAAAATTTTCATAAAGCAGTAACAAATGCTTGAACTGTTTATAATATTAGGATTAATTTTGTTGAACGGCATTTTTTCCATGACGGAAATGGCCATGGTTTCTACGCGGAAATCCAAATTGGAATCGCAAGCAGCAAAAGGAAGCAAAAGCGCCAAACGGACTTTGGCTATTTTGGCAGAACCCAATAAATTTCTTTCCACTATTCAAATCGGAATTACGCTCATAGGTATTCTTACGGGTATTTTTTCAGGAGAAACCATGCAGAAAGAATTAATCCGGTTTTTACTCGAAATCGGTACCCCTAAAGCTCTTTGTAGTACTCTTTCCACAACCATCATTGTTATTATAGTAACCTATTTCACTTTGGTATTGGGCGAATTGGTGCCCAAAAGAATCGGGCTTATACAACCTGAAAAAATTGCTTCAAAAATGACGCCTTTCATGTTGTTTTTGAGTAAAATAGCTTTCCCTTTTATTTGGCTTTTGTCTGTTTCTACAGAGTTTTTAGTAAAAATATTGCACCTGAATCCTTCCAAATCCAAGGTTACCGAAGAAGAAATAAAAGCCATGATAAACGAAAGTACAGAGCAAGGTGAAATTGAACCGGGTGAACAGGAAATCATTGAACGCGTTTTTCATCTGAACGACCGCACGGTATCGTCCATTATGACTCACTATAGCGATTTACGCTGGCTGGAGATAAAAATGACGATAAACGAAGCAAAAATCTTTGCACTGAAACATCCGTATTCCATTTATCCACTTTGCGAAAACGATATAGACCATGTAAAAGGAATTGTTCGTGTAAAAGATTTGTTTTCTGTTCAAGATAACAAAAGGCTCGAAGATATATGCCTTTCCACTTTGTTTGTCCCTGAAAACAACACTATTTTTCAGGTAATGAAAACTTTTAAAGACTCCGGTATTCACAATTGTTTTGTGGTGGATGAATATGGAAGTATTCAGGGATTGGTTACCAGAAAAGATATTTTTGAGTCCATTGTGGGTGACATGCCCGAAAATGATGAAAAAAGCCAATTAATAACCCCCCGTCCGGATGGAAGCTATTGGATCGATGGCCAAATTCATTTTTACGATTTTCTTGACTATTTCGACTTTACTGCCAATTGGGAAGAAGAAATAGAAAAATTCGATACTTTGGCGGGTTTCGCCATTTCCAAATTAGGCCGCATCCCCCATGTTGGCGACCGTTTTTCTTGGGAAAAATTCACTTTCGAAATTGCCGATATGGACAAACAACGGGTTGATAAGATTTTGGTGACAGTGAAATAAATTTGTTTTAGATGTCATTTTAAGAAAGGAATGTTTGAAAATATTCCCGTATTTTTGCAAGAGAACTACAATAACTTCTTTTTGACAAGGAAAAACTTATGGACAGACAGCAAATAAAAGCCCGTTTCGGGATTATCGGAAATTCGCCTCTGCTGAACAGAGCCATTGACATTGCTTCTTTGGTAGCGGCTACCGATATGAGTGTGCACATTACCGGAGAAAGCGGCGTTGGGAAAGAGGTTTTTTCTAAAATCATTCATTTGCTGAGCCCACGGAAACATGCCAAAAATGTGGCTGTAAACTGTGGCGCCATTCCCGAAGGGACCATAGAATCGGAACTTTTCGGACATGTGAAAGGCTCTTTTACCAATGCGGAAAAAGACCGTAAACGTTATTTTGAAGAGGCCGACGGCGGAACCATATTTTTGGACGAAGAGGCGGAACTTCCTTTACAAATGCAAGCCAAACTTTTACGAGTACTGGAAAGCGGTGAATTTATGAAAGTAGGTTCTTCTAAACCGCAAACAGTAAATATACGGGTAATTTCGGCCACAAATGTCGATATTCCAGAAGCCATTAAAAAAGGGAAATTCCGCGAAGATCTGTTTTTCCGGCTGAACCAGATTTCCATTTCCATTCCGGCCTTGAGGGAACGCAAAGAAGATATCTTTCCTTTGTTTCTTAAATTTGCATCCGACATTTCGGACAAATACCGCATGCCGGTTTTGCAACTGACACC
>JAVBMO010000061.1:0-24241 GCA_031552355.1 Bacteroidales bacterium
ATGTAGTACATGTGTTTTAATTGAAGCTGTTAATTTATTTTCTTCGTTTTTAAGAACCTCTTGTTGTTCCGCTTCTTCTTTTAAAAATTGTACGATATTGGCAATATGTCCGGGAACATTATTATCATTGTGGTGTTCAAGAAAAGTTTTTATGGCGCCGCAATTATCGTGTCCCATTACAATGATGACTTTGCTACCCAAATGTTCTGCTGCATATTCAATACTCCCCAATTCATAGTTTCCTACAACATGTCCGGCTGTTCTTACGGAAAAGATATCGCCCAAACCTTGGTCAAAAACAATTTCCGAAGGTACGCGAGAATCGGAACAACTCACTATTATGGCAAATGGTGCTTGCCCCGAAATAAGTTCATGTTTTCGCGCGCTATCTTGATGGATATGTAGCGCTTTCCCTTGGGCAAAACGCATATTTCCTTCTTTCAAACGTTGTATTAGAATAGAAAAATCGTCATTTTCTGTTCCAAAAACAGGAAATACAAATAAAAGGAAAAGTATCCCTGACAAAAGTTGTTTGCAGCGAAGTTTCATTTGGTTAAAAATATTAGAATTTGCTGCAAAAGTATGTAAAATAACTATTTGTTTTATAGGTATTTTCTGAAATTAAAAGAAAAAATTATTGAGAAATTATACAATCCTTTTGGGGTTTTGACTTACAAAGGATTGCCACGATGTTTTTTTCTTGGGTTTTGCTTTTGTAGGAAGAATTTCCGAAGTGGGTATATCTTTTTGAAAAAAGTGACACATAGCTGTTGCCAAGGCATCGGTAGCATCCAAATATTTTGGCATTTCGGGAAATTTTAAAATACGTTCGAGCATCAAAGCCACTTGCTCCTTCGATGCATTTCCATTGCCCGTAATGGATTGTTTGATCCGTTTCGGTGGATATTCGCAGTAGGGGATTTCGCGCGAAAGCGCTGCTGCAATCGTAACACCCTGTGCACGGCCTAATTTGAGCATCGATTGCACATTTTTCCCGAAAAAAGGCGATTCAATAGCTAAAAAATCAGGATGAAATTCATCGATAATTTGAATGATGGAATCGAAAATGGTCTTGATTTTTAGTTCGTGAGAGGCAAGTTTATTGAGTTTGAGTACGTCCATTTTTAAAAGAGAAACGGTATTGCCTTTTTGCAATATGACGGCATAACCCAAAATCTGTGTGCCGGGGTCAACGCCTAATATGATTTTTTCAGATTCCATTTATATATTAGGCAACAGGATTTTCCGTTTTCTTTTTATTGAAAAACAGTGAATAAATCAACAGCATGAAAACGCCGATGGTAACGGCAGTGTCGGCAAAATTGAAAATAAACTGGAAGAACAGAAAATGTTGTCCACCAATTAACGGAAACCAAGCCGGCAGGGTAAATTCAAAAAGAGGAAAATAAAACATATCAACGACTTTTCCATACAAAAATGGGGCATAACCGCCGTTTTCGGGAAACAATTGCGCCACTTGATAATAACTTTCATTGAATATTTTTCCATAAAAAGCACAATCAATCATATTCCCAATGGCGCCTGCCAAAATCAAAGCGATGGCATAAATCACAGTGGGCGATTTTTCCTGTTTTTTGATTAAATCGAATAAATACCAGCCAATCAAACCGATGGCAACCAAGCGCAAAAGGCTTAGAAACAACTTTCCGTATTGTCCGGCAAATTTCATTCCCATGGCCATCCCTTCATTTTCGGTAAAGTGGATGATAAACCAATTCCCGAAAACAGGAATTTCTTCGCCCAATTGCATGTGGGTTTTTACCCAAATTTTGATGATTTGGTCGATAACAACAATAATAAAAGCCAAAATAAAAGGGAAAAGCGCCTTTATGGATAAGGAATTTGGTTTCATGTAAAAACTTGGTTAATAGTTGCGCAAAGTTACGCATTTTACATTTAGCGGAAGATATTTTTGTTCTGCTATGCTATTTTTGAAAGAAATCCGTTATGGAATTTAATAAAATGTTTACTTTTGTAAGTTGTTGAAAGTCTTTCCCGAAAACCAGATTATTCGCTATTGAAACCCTGAATATGAGTAATTACAATCAAACCCGTTGGAAATTTATTTTTTTGGCTGTAGCTGTTTTTTTGGCTGTTATAGCCTTGTGGCAAATGCGGAATATGGTGCGCCAAATTGCCAAAGAGGAACAGGAAAAAGTGCGGATTTGGGCTGAAGCTATCAATAAAAAATCAGAGATGGTTACTCGCATCGAAACTTTTTTCAAAGAAGTCCGCCGCGAAGAACGCAACCGCATGAGTTTGTTTGTCGAAGCTCAACGGAAATTGATTGAACAGCCTTTGGGTAGTGAGATAAATTTCTACACACGTTTTATTACCGAAAACAATATTATTCCTGTTATTGTAACCGATGAAAACAATCAGATTCAGCTAACGAAAAACATAGATATTCCCGACAGTGTAAAAGTCCTTTCAGGAAAGTTATTGATGGACTTTTCGCAGGAAATTCCGTTTAGCTATGTAGTTTATGGTATGCATTTCCGAATTTATTATAAGGAATCCAAAATATACACGGATTTGCGGGCCATGCTGAATGAATACACACAGTCCTTTTTGTCAGAAATTACAGACAACACGGTTTTTGTGCCGGTTCTGATTACCGATAGCAGCCAAACCAAAGTGATTGCTTATGGTAATATTTCGACACAACAATTGTTGGGAAAGGAACAATTACAGCATACAATTAGCAATATGCGTTCCGAAAACCAGCCGATAGAAATTATTTTACCGAACGACCAAAAGGCGTATGTTTTTTATGAACAGTCTTACCTGTTGAAAAGCATGAAATATTTTCCTATTATTTACCTGTTTGTGGCTTTTGTCTTTATATTGGTTGCCTACAATTTGTTCAATACTTTCCGTACTTCGGAACAAAACAAACTTTGGATTGGAATGTCCAAAGAAACGGCTCACCAGTTGGGAACACCCATCTCTTCTTTGCTGGCATGGACGGAATATATGAAAATGAAAGGTTTTGAGGATGAAATGGTAACAGAGGTTACCAAAGATGTGGACCGTTTGGAAATTATAGCCCAGCGGTTTTCCAAAATTGGGTCTTTGCCCGAACTGAAATCTATGGATTTGCTGGAAACCTTAGAAAATGCTGTGGAATATCTGAAAAAACGAAGTTCCAGACAAATCAATTACCATTTGAATTTCCCTAAAGAAAAGAAAATTTGTATTCAGGCAAATGTGTATTTGTTGCATTGGGTGATTGAAAACCTTTGTAAAAACGCCATTGATGCTATGGCCGGAGTAGGGGACTTCACAATAGATGTGGAAGAAACCGAAAAACAGGTAATCATAGATGTTTCCGATACCGGAAAAGGGATTCCAAAGAAATTTTTTAAACGGATTTTTACCCCCGGTTATTCGAGCAAACAACGCGGCTGGGGCTTGGGACTTTCTTTGACCAAGCGGATTGTAGAAGATTATCACGGGGGCAAGATCTTCGTGAAAAGTTCCGTTGTGGGAAAAGGAACTACCTTTAGGATTATTTTAAAAAAGAAATCCCTTTTATAGAGAATTAAAAGAGGAGAATTAATTATATTTATTTGAAAAAGGACAATTCGACCAAAATCTCTATAAGAGGTTTGTTTAACTACCATTAAAACTTTGTAATCCAATAAATTTCTTTATTTAAAACAGGTGGATATTTCGCAGAATTGATAAGTTTTTTATCCAAGGAATTTTGAATCCTATGAAGAAGAAATTATTCTTTTGAATTTTACATATCCCGCAATTAAAAAAGCAGTAAGCAGCACAAAACTTAAAACAAGAATCAATGTAGTACTGCCGAAATGGATTTCACCGGCATAACTATGCATTCCACCCAAAAAGAAATTGACGCCGAAGTAAGTCATTAAAACACTCAGAAAAGCTATAATACCAAAAGTGTGAAAGAAGAAAATATTTTTGAATGGCTTGATA
Organism: Bacteroidales bacterium; assembly: GCA_031552355.1. Classification (GTDB taxonomy): domain Bacteria; phylum Bacteroidota; class Bacteroidia; order Bacteroidales; family P3; genus JAVBMO01. The sequence continues at coordinate 3,970 of JAVBMO010000061.1, forward strand.
ATTTTTTCATGCAAAGCAAAAGAATAAATAAGAAAAGTGATTAAAGCCCAAACTTCCTTAGGATCCCAGCCCCAATAGCGTCCCCAAGAAATATTAGCCCATATTGCACCCACGAAAATTCCGGCACCCAAAAGAAAAAGGGCAGGGTAGAGGCAAATTGTACTGTAGATTTTGTTTCGTTCCAATAGCAAAAGTATCTTTTGTTTGTCTTTGCTGAAAAGGATTTGTGCAATGGAAATGATGGAGTTTAGTGCAATAAAACCCAACAACGTATAAGACAACATAATCAAAGAAACGTGAATACTTAAAAGTGGTGACGAAAGTACCGGAACCAAAGGCGTGATTTCGGGATTCATCATGCCGAGATGGGCTACGAGCAATGAACATCCTGAAAGCAAAAAACCGAAAGGAAGAATTTCTGTTACTTTTCGTGCAAAAATCAATGAAACCAGCATAGCACACCAAGCAATTATCATCATGGTTTCGTAGCCGTTACTCAAAGGAAGATAGCCGCTAAGGTAAGTTCTCAAAACAATAGAAAGGGTCAGCGCTAAGAAGCTTAAAAGTAAAATGGTACGAAAAAGTCTATTTAAGATTTTAAGTTTTTGAATTTTAGGAACAAAAATGCTTAACAAGCAAAGTATCCCAATAGTAAGGTTTATTTTGAATAGCCATGAAGTGATGTTGGCTTTCAGGTAAAAAAGTTCAGCTTTTTGATGAAATTCCGAAGGCAAAACTTCTTTGGCATTTGCTGTTTGGAAATCTTTTATGGAATTCAATATTTCCAGGGCTTTTGGGTGATTATTCTTTTTCAGAGCTTGATAATATTCCAACAGAGAATATCTGATAAACCAAACATTGCTGTCGGCAATGGTCGAAGACAAAGTTTGGGTGGGAGTGAGCCAACGAAGCTGTCCGGAAACTTTTTGTGGATAAATCTGTAGCAGGTTTCCATTATGCAACATATTAATTAACTGCACTTTTTCATTCAGTTTTTCCACTTCTTTTTGTTGCGCGGATTTAGAATTCGGATTACGATATTTAGCCAATTTATATGTCCCGTCTGCATTATAAAAATCAACAAGGGCTGCCTTTTCTGTCGTAGCATTGAGTTCTTTTTTCAAAATGGGGTCTTCTATTTCGAAAAGAGCCACTTGTTGCCATTTTTCAGGGAAAAACAAAAATCCCATCAAAAATTGGTTGGCGTCAAGGTATTTGAAAGATGGTTTTCCGGTTAATTTCAAAGTGAAATCGTGCGCAAAAACCGCAACAGACGTAATTCTGCCGTTATTCAGCATCCATAAATTCCCGAAAGCTTTGGCTTGTTCGCGGTTTGTGGTGAGGCTGTCTTTGGTAAGTGTGTTGGCAAACAAAGTAAGGGGCGCAAGAAATAAAAGAATTACAGACACTTTCTTTAACAATGGATGAGAAATTAATCGACGGAAATTTCCTTTGGGAGCCAGTAAACACAAAAGCCCCGAAAGCATAAATAAAGCATAGCCTGAATAGGTGATGGGAATTCCCCAAACGTCTCTGTTTACGCTTAAAACACTGGTTTGAAAATCGTCTTCAAAAGAAGTTTGGTAGAAACGGTAACCCCTGTAACTAAAAATATGATTCATGGAAACCACTCCATTTACATTCGCCTTTTCGTCTTTAATGTGGATATGTGAAACATAATCGGCAGGGGAGTCTGTTCCGGGATAAAAAGCGACATAAAAAGAATCCAAACAGATTTCAAAAGGCAGATGAGTTATCCCCTCTTTTTGTGTCTGTAAGCTTTGACAGGCTTGATTTTTTTCAAGAACAACATAACCATTTACAGAAGATATTTTTGTGAAAAAAGCTCCAATTAAAATCACAACAAAAGAAAGATGGAGCAAACATAAGGGGATATTTTTGTGAAGTTTTCTTTTCAAAATCATTACAATACTCAATCCTGAAAGAATAGCCCACAAAAAAGTAAACCACCAGCTGCCATAAATATATTGGTAAGCAAAATCAGTTCCCTTGCTTTTCTCCACAAAAGTGGCAATCGCCATCACAGTAACCAATAGGCCTAATAAAAGGAATGGGAGTTTTTTTAATTGAAAATTGAAAGTTGAAAATCGAAAATTTTTATTCACGTAATTTGTTTGTTTATCAGTTGTTTATGTGTGAAAAATAACACAGCTTACCAAATGGTAACTTACCGTTTGGTAAGTTGCTTAAAAAGGCTTCCACTCTTTGTTTTCCACCTTTTTTATAGCAATACATTCAATCTCAATAAGCCATCCAGGACGGCAAACCGGCGCCCAAACAATTACTTTTGGAATATTGGGGTAATGCTTTTCAATATAATTGGAAACCAGTTCGTAATCGGCAGTATCGCGCAGATAAACAATCATTTTGGCAATGTCGTTCATGCCGGCTTCGGCTTCGGTCAAAAGGGCTTGTATATTTTCGAAAGTACGTTCGGTTTGTTTTTCGATATTGGTGGGATGAACAATTTCCCCTTTGTTATCGATACTTGCCGTACCGGAAATGTAAATATGGCGGCGGTCGCCGTAATCTACCGAAGTGCCGCGCTCGAAAGTAACACCATATTCGTAAGTGGGGTTCAAATGTGTGGGAGCTTGCAGGTATTTGATTTGTTTTCCGTCAATCCCTTTCACACTGTAGGCATCCATCAAAACCAAAGATTCGGGGTAATAATAGCGCCCTTCAATTCCTGTGCTGGCAATGTAATGCGACTTTTCTGTTAATCCTTCCTTTTCAAAATATGCCTTGCGGACATTTACCATTTCGGAATAATGAATATCGACGCCCTGTACGTAAATCCAAGTGCGGATACAATTGTCCTTTAATGTACAGCCTTGGTTGGCAAGTGCGCAGGTGTAATTTTTGAAAATATACTCGGTTTCGGCCCCTTCGTCTTTCAAGGGTTTTTGTAGTTGAGTATTGTATAAATGTTTGTAGGCCGGTCGTTCTACAATCAGTGTTCCGTTTTCGTCTTTTAGGCAAAGGCAATTTTCTACAAAATAGAGCCATACAGAAATCTTTGTACCGTTCAAAGGAGGTTGTTGTACAATAGAAACCGCTGTTTTTTCGCTGTCGTGTTGTTGCAAAAAGTCTTTCTTATTCACAGCATCGCTCACAAAATAGCGCTTCAACACCAATTGACAGTTTCTGATTTTTTCTGTTTGGCAAAGACGATTTATGGCTGTTTCAATTTGTTCAAATTGTGTTTCTACAGGTTTTTGTTTGTCTGTCAGTTGAATCATGGCATGAAATTCTGCAGCGCCATTTTCTACAACAAATTCCGAAAAGGAAATTTCTGTCGATATATCGTTCCAAGTAAGTTTTGTGTATTGCATATATTTGATTGTAAATGTTTGTTAATATTTTTTTGCACCATCTTTAATCCATTCTTCCACTAGTGTTACGTCTTCTTTTTTCAAACTAGACAAGCCTGTACTGTGGGGATAGCTCAACCCCACTTCATCCTTGGATTTTGTGAGTACATCGACCAAAAAGCTACCTTCAACACTAAAGGCTTCCACTCGTTTTTTTGCCGATTTGGTGGCATGTCTGTCCACCAAATTTCCATAACTGCTATCAGGAATAAGATATAAATTCGCAGCGGCTTTGCTCGAACCGCCATGACAGGCAATACATTGTTTAAAAACTTGTTGCTGAATACGATTATACTCCAGTAAATTGATTTGCTGTTCCTGTATGGTAATCTTGTTGGTAGAAGTAAGAATGGCAGGCGTTTCATAAAAAACGTGAATAATTTTCTTGTCGGACTGCGCTAAGCACAAGCGTATAAAAGCCGTATTGTTAGGGATATTGTCCAACGTAATATTTACGTTTGCATTTTCTTTTGGCTTGGCAATGATTTTGGATGTTAAAGGCACACTCGACTCATCGTCAAAAGCTCCCATATAAATTTCATAATCGGTAATAGGAAATGCGCCAACATGCTGAAATCGAAAATTGGCATTCACCGATATTCCGGTAGGTTTTTCTTCTTTGGGATAAATATCGCCGCTATCGCAAGAGGAAAGCAGCAAACATACCGTGAAGAAGAAAAAAACAGAAATCTTATTTTTCATTGTTCAATAATTGTTTTAGAATGAAAATTGTACCATAATAGTTGCCGAATGAGTGGGTAAACCTAAATCATCGTTGTCGCGCGCCAATTGGTCGTCGTGTCCCCAGCGACCCAAATATTGGTACATGGCTTGCAGTTTCAAATTATAGCCAAACAGATAATAATTAAGCCCAATGGCAGGAAGGTTTAAGAAACCGTTTTCACTCAAAGAATTTCTATCGTAGAAATCATAGCGCAAAGCAGCTTGCAGTTTTTTTGTAACAAAATACCCTCCTTGAATATATCCGCCCAAGAAGTTGTAAGTATCGTTAACTCGTTGCTGTTTAGTGAAATTCATGTTCATATAATAGGCTTCAGCCGAAAGGTAGAGGCGTTTGTAGAGCCACGAAAATTCAAATCCGGCACGGAAATCATTACAACTTTCCCATTCTGCTTCTACATTATACGAAGCCGAAAGGGCGAACAACAGTTTATTATTATTCAAATCGTCTATATTTCCCTGGTGCGAAGGCATGGGGCCGAAAGGCATAAAGGCAATGCGTCCGGCATAGAGCAGGGAAGGAATCCCCAGATCGTCGCTGAGGGTCTTGCGGGATTCGTTTACGGTAATTCCTGTTCCATTGAAAATTCCCACATTGTATTCCCATTTATTGTCGAGTAGGCCGTGCATCATAACGCCCAAATCGAAACCGGTGGCAAAGCTCGGATTTACGGCATTCAAGGAATGGGGAATATTGACACCTGTGGTCAGAGAAACCGGCAAATTGGGAAACAAGGTTTCGCCCAAAGTAACCAAATAAGCTTGATTGTAAGGGGTTTTAAATTTCCCGATACGAAATCGGATTTCATCTTTCAGGTTTACATCGAACCAAGCCTGTTGAAGGATGGCGCCCCCCGATTTAGCAGCATTCAAAGCCAAATTGAAAGTGAGTTTGTTGAAGGCTTTTCCCGAAAACCCGATAATGGCGTTGGGTATGGCAAATCCGCTATTGGCAACATTGTCTTGTTCTGCCAAATCCAAACCTTCATCATCATAATAGTTATAGTTTCCAGTAGCCTGAATTAACGTATAGGGTTTAAACAGAAAATCGCCGGCACGGGTTTGAAAGCTGAATCCTTTTTTATCGGCCATGGGAATGACATCGCTTTCTATATATTTGTCGCCTTCTTGTTGAGCCCAAAGGGAAGAAGGAATAAAGGCTAAAAGTATAAGTAAATGTTTTAAGTTCATATTTTTTAATTTTGATGATTTGCTTATCTGATGATTTGGTTATTTGTTTTTAGAATATGACATCACAGCGACCGTAGAAACATGATGATAGCATCGCGGTCTTCTTTGCTCATGCGTGCAAAAAGTTCACGGGAAACGGCTGCTTCGCCATCGTGCCACATAATGGCTTCGATAAAATTCCGGGCGCGTCCGTCGTGCAAAAACTGTGTGTGTCCGTTTACGGATTCCTGTAAGCCGATTCCCCATAGAGGCGTAGTACGCCATTCGTTGCCCATGGCCAGTCCTGCTTTGTATTTACTGTCTAATCCCGGTCCCATGTCATGCAGCAAAAAATCGCTGTAGGGGTGAATGGTTTGATTACAAAGCCACGGCAGGCGGGTTCCGTTGATAAGTACCGGCGCTTCTTGGCGTGTGTGCAGGGTAGGGGTGTGGCAGAGGTGGCATTTGGCTTCCTGGAATTTCTTTTCACCTTGTTTCACAGCTGCATTGTTTACAGAACGGCGTGCCGGAACGCCCAAAGTACTCAAATATAAATCTACATCTTCCATGTCTTTTGTCGAAATCTGAATGCCGTAATGAGTATATCCCAACATTTGCGATTGTCCTTCGGCAACTTCCAGGGGATAGCGTGAGTTGGTAACACCTAAGTCGCTCGAAAAGCCTAGTTCTACAGTTAAGTCTGAATGGTTGGCTTTGTTACCGCCCACGCCAATCTGATTTACATTGCGGTCTTGAATGCGGTTCAGTTTTCCGGAAATGCCATATTCAGGATAATTACTCCGGCGTTCCAATTCCTGCAATTCGTCCAGATCCAGCGCCATGATTTGTCCCATGCCCACATGTCGTAAAGGAATGCGAACATCAATAATCAAGTCTTCAGGCGAAATGTCGTCAGCATACCAATCTTCTATGCGGTAATGAGGGGTGGCCAATTCGTAGGTTTCACCATCGGGGAAGCTGCCGGTTTTGTAAGTGTAAGTTACTTTTAGTTTGCCCTCGGCTTCAACGCCGACAATGGATTGGTCGTGCAAAACACGTCCGTAGTTACGGAAAAATCCTCCGTTTTTCTTGGTAATATAAACGAGCATAGAAGAGAAACCATATTGCCCAGAACCGCCGTCAGAGGCTAAGGTAGAATAAGTGCGTCCGGCGTTTCGGTGGCAGCTTCCGCAGGAATAGCCAACGTATAAAGGCCCCAAACCGCCTTGTGCAGGATCTTGGTCACTATTGCGAGGATTGTCGTAGAGCCGGTCGCCGGCATAAAAACGTTTTTCTAAACTTCCTGTAACCCAGCTTGCAGGCGAATCGTAGGCAGTGGTTCCGGTAACAAAAACTGTGGCAGTTCCGGCAGAAAGTTCTTCGGCTAATGCCGGTTTTCCATTGGGTTTCAGGATAATATTATCTTCATTGTCGTCTGTGCAAGCGGCCAATAACGTAATCCCAAAAATTGTTACAAAAATTTTAAAGAAATATTTTCGGATTCTCATTACTATAAAAATATATTGTTTTATTTAAATGCAGAAACTCGCAAGGGCTATTTAAAGCCCTTGCGAGAAGGATATAGTCTACTTAATTGCGTCCTTTTTAGTTCTTTAAATTTTGAATTTTTCCAATCACTGTCGATAAATTAGCACAAGATTCAATGGCATCATCCACGCCCTGTCCTGTAAGGTTGTTACGGAAAGGTTTTTGCATTCCGCTCACTTTTGTGTAGGCATCGTTAATGGCATTAAGAATTTCTATATCCAACTCAGGGTTTTTACTTTGTACAAAAGCAGATAAGCTATTTCCACGTTTGCCTTCGCGACCGCCAAGGTAAGAATTACGGATACTTTCAATATTGTTAGTGTAGTCGGTAATGGAATTCCAACTATACCAAGATTCCACTTCCATTACGGCTTTACCGGTTTCTCCGGCTTTTGCCAATTCATTAGGCCCACCGATTTTTGCAGAGCCTACTTCGTCGGCAATGGTTTGACAGCCTTCTATTATAGCGTCGATGGCATCGGATGGTGAAATGTAAACACTGCCGGGTTTTCCTGCATTTTTAAATTGATAGGCATAGCTTGGTGAATCCGGTTCGTATTCGGCTTCTTCCAAGGCTTCGGCATCGCGTCCGGCAAGGACTTCTTTGCCTGCCCACGAAGACCATAATTTAAGACAATCGTTGCGTAAAAGTTCTGTTACAACCAACAAATATTCCAACTCACGTTCGGTTATTGTTGTGCGAGGTTGTCCGTCTCTGAACAAGAAATATTCAATAGTATGGAACCCACGCAAATTATGACCTAAACTTCCACCATCAATAGGGCCATTACTATTTAATTTGATATCGATTTGGCTTTGATCCAAAGGCCAAGAGTCCAACAAGGGGTCTAAGCCTTGGCGGTCTGCCGGGCCGAAAAGGAAAGATTCACTTTGCTCCCAAGGAATACGTGTGGCACGCCAAGCGTCGCAGGCAGCTTTAATTTTTGCTTCGGTAATTCCATCGCCTTCTTCCAGAGCTGCAACAGCATCGAACAAAGCCCATGCTTTGTTTTTCATGTCTTCGTAGGTAGGCAAAACGGTTTTGTCCACATAATCGTTTACAATGGCGCTAACATCACCATAGCCGTCATCGTCGCCTCCGGAATTGGTATTTTCATCTTTGTTGCAAGAAGAAAACACTGCTACGGAAAGTGCCGCAGCCCAAATGAACATACTTACTTTTTTCATTTTGTTTTCAGTTTTTAATTTATATATTTATTGATTGATAACTATTTCTTGACAAACCATCCGGTGTATCCCACGCTTAGGCCGAAAGTGTTTTCATTGTTCAAATTGCCGCCATCGATTCTACGAATGGAATAATCAGCTTTGATAACCAAATTGGGTAAAATGAAGTAATTCAGCCCAAAGGAAAAAATGTCCCTTTTGAAACGTGGATCGGGCGTTACTGTATTTTCCACGCCTTCCATTGTGTTATAATATTCATAGCGGACAAAAGGATATAGTTTGGATTTCAAATTGAACAGGCTGAAAACATCATATCCAACTTCGGCGGAGTAGGTTAATGCATTTTGAGCTACCGATGTTCTTGCGTAAGGCGATTTATTTGAGGTAGTCCTATTGATTTCTGAAATCCGCTTGGAATCGCTCAAATTTCCATAAATGACATTGGCACGGGCAACAATGCCATAATTTGAATATTGAGCATCGCCGGAAATAATGGAAACGGTTCCTTTTACATTGGCCATTCGTTGAGGTTTGCTGGCATTTTTGGCAGAATTGCCAATGTAGCCTGAAGCACCTAAGCGTAAACCCTTTACTCCGGAGTATTCCAAGCGTCCGGCAAAGGCGGGACTTGTCATGGTAGTGACTTCAAAAACACCCTGTTTGCCGCTGCCAACCCAATAATCGGACGAAAAACCTAAGGGGTCTAATCCGTTTACGACCATGAAATTATAGTCGAAATTGCTGATTTTTCCCAATAAAGCCAATCCGGTTTCGTGCCAGGTGCAGGGTAGCAATGCCATTTCACCCTCAGGCCGTGTGGTTCCAAAATAGAATATAGGTTCGTGATGGGCGTTGGTTATGCCTACGGGCACAATCATGTGTCCCAAACGTATACCGAATTTACCTTCCCAAAAAGTTTTGGTGATATGCAATTGTTCCAAAACCACTTCACCACCTTTTTCCACTTCGCTTTCGTATTCACGGGCTTCGCCACCGGGGCCGTATTCAATTTCCATAGCAGAGCCTGTTCCACCATATTCAAATTCAATTTCGGAACTCAGAATAATATCATCACGAAATTTGTAATCGGTTGCAAAAACCACACGAGGCAGCGACACACTAGCCCTGTTGTCGGAAGGGGCGCCGGCTGGATCTATATATCTGTCGGGGCCATAGTTCATGTGCTGAAACAAAACTTCGCCATATCCACCAAAACGGAATTTGTTGAAATCCGAAGGCTTTGCTTTTTTCTGAATGGTATCGGCTGGTGTTTGGGCTACAAGAGAGATCCCTATAATATTTAATAAAAGGAAGAAATAAATTTGTTTTTGCATTTGCAGATAAAATTTCGTTTTTCTGCCGCAAAATTAGAAGTTAAAGAATTTGGAAAATGACGCAATACGGAATAAAAATGACGTAAAACGGAATAGTTTTCTAATGAAAATGGTTGTCGCTTCGCAAGATTCTATATTAGACAAGAGGTTTTGAATATATAGCAAAAGAGACTGTTCTAAAAAGGCAGTCTCTTTTGCTTTTTTATCAGATTTTCTTATTTAAACGCGGTTTCCCAAATGCCTTCGCCGTACAATTTCATTTTATGGAAATAGTCGGGAACTTGTTTGCCTTGCAGAACATCTACATACAATTTTGCCATGTATTGGCTGTGCATGAAACCATGTCCGCGTAAACCGATAAACAATCCTAATTCGGGATCAATGATATAACGAGGTTCAACATAATAACCTGCCCAAACAGCTTGGAATCCCACACTCGACAATTTTGGGAACCAGTTGGTAAACACTTCGGAAACAATTTCCAAAAATTCTTGTGAATTAATTTTTAGGTTTTTGTCTGTTTCAGAAGGGTCGTTGATTGGCGAAGCACAACCAATAATTTGTCCTGTATGAGCCAACTGCTGCCCGTAAACAGCCGAAAAGTTTTTGTATTTTTTCCGGTCAATCAACATGTTCAAGGTTTTTCCGTCTTTTCCCAAAAGAGGCAAACGGCGCGTAATAAAGGCCTGATGCTTTACAGGGTACAGTTCGGCAAACAAACCTAATTTTTGAACAAAGGCAGAGGCATTGGCGCCCAAAGCATTTACGAACAATTCCGTTTCATATTCAATGTATTCGCCTTGCGGAGTTTTCAACAGAACTTTATATTGGTTTCCGGTTTTTTCCATATCCACAAGCAGGGTGCTTTCGAGAACTGCGCCCCCTTTTTGAAGCCCAATATGGCGAAGCGCATCAACGGTTTTTCCGGGCGAAGCCTGCCAGCAATTGTTCGTAATCAAGGCTGCTTGATAGTTTTTTAAATTAGGATTGATATAGGGCGAAATTTCTTTGCTGAAATCTTTTGGCGCCACCATATAAGCATCGGACCACGATTTGGAAGCTTCCAATTCTTTGTAAGTGGCTTCGTCGTGGGCAAAATTCACATATTGTATCGGATGATAATCAATATCGGCAATTTTATGTAACTCTTTGAAAAGCCCCAGATTGTTTACGGCCAAATCGGCTAAATCGGGATTACTGAAAGCCGGGCGCCCTCCGGCAATATTGCGCCAAGAACTGCCATATTCACAATTTACTAAGACAGGATTGTAGCCTGCTTCGGCAAAGTAACGAAACAAAGCGCTCCCGCCAATTCCACCGCCGGCAATCAAAACTTTGGATTTGACTTTTTTCACGGTAGAAGGAATGATAATGGTGTCGTGGACATAAGGCGGATACAATTGTCCTAATTCTATTTGATTGGACAAAGGCCCGCGAGGAGTGGCATCGCCAAGCACTTCAATCCCGTAGGAGCGAACAATTTGTTTAACACGGGCAATGCACCGTTTTCCGCGGCAAGGCCCCATTCCCAAACGGGTAATGTGTTTTAGTTCGTCAACGGAAATAAATTTGCGGTCGCCAATGGCTGTGATAATTTCCTGAATATCGACGTCTTCGCAATGGCAAACATAGGTTTTATCCTTTTGTTCTTCGGTTTTATCTTTCAATTGAAGCGGTTCGGGATATTTTTCTTTTAAGATAAATCCTCTGACTTCGAGCAAAGCTTCACCTTCCAAATCCAAAGATTTAACACGCGCGATATTGGTCTTATTTGGCTTTACAAGGATTTTCTCAATAATTCCCGTGCCTAATTTTTGTCCATTATTGTTAATCAAAAATACTTCCGACGATTCCTGTGCAGCGTATTCGATAGGTAAAAACAGTTGATTTTTGGACAAATTGTATCCGAAAATGGCCAAGCCCGGACAATTATACACGCATTCCATACAACCGATACATTTTTCGTAATTGATGTGTGGGACGGTGCTTGTAGAGGATTTTACGATGGCACCATACTTACAGGCAAATTGGCAGGGATTGCAGGCAAAACCATACAGACAGTCAATTTGTACAAAAGGTTTGGCTTCCATTCTTTCCTTTTCGGGGCGAAACGGTTTTTCGATAACCCTGAAAGGATGTTGTTGTGAATCGATATATTCTTTCGAAATGCGAAGATATTCATCGTAAGAAGAGCGTTTGTTCAAAGCTTGCGCAATTTCATAGGCACATTGTTTGCCGCGCAAAACAGCGCTGGTTCCTTCGCCAATGCGGACAGAATCGCCTACACCATGACAATTACGGCCAAAGACTTCACTCCCTTTAATCAAAAGCTGGTTGTCGGGAATAAGTCCGGTGCAAACATTAATTAAATCAATGCCTTCAATAATTTTTTCGGTTCCTTTGATGGGTTTGAAATTTTCGCATTGCGCAATGACAGCACCTGTAATTCCTGTACGGTCTTTGTTAGGAATGGCTTCCAAAAGCAGGTGTGAAGTCATGACAGGAATTCCCAAACGGCGCACACGGTTGGCTTGAACCGGAAATCCGCCTTCATTGGGTTGGGCTTCGAGGATGGCTTTGATGTTGGCGCCGGCCTGCATGGCTTGATACGAGGTCAAATAACCGATATTTCCCGCGCCAATGGTCAGGATGTTTTTCCCTAACAAGGTCAGCTCGTTGTTCATCATTTTTTGAACTACGGCAGCTGTGTAAACACCCGGAACATCGTCGTTTTTGAAGGCCGGCATAAAAGGAACGGCACCACAGGCAATGACCACATGTTCGGCATCGATATAATATACTTCTTCGGTTTGTGTGTTTTTTACAGCCAAACGTTTGCCTTCAAGAATATCCCAAACCACGGAATTTAGGAAAATGCCGTCCAAAGAATCTCCTGCCAAGGTTTTGGCAATGTCGAATCCGCGCATTCCGCCGAATTTCTTTTCCTTTTCGAAGAAAAAGAATTGGTGGGTCTGCATCAAAAATTGTCCGCCGATTTTGTCGTTGTTATCAATAACCAAATTGTCGATTCCCATTTTGTTCAGTTCTTCACGAACAGCCAAGCCCGCAGGGCCTGCACCAATAATGGTGACAACGGTTTTATATACTTTTTTGGGGGATTTGGTGTCGATGGGTTTTTCTTCGGGAAGAAAATCCTGGGGAACAAAGCTTACTTCTTTTACATCATCTACTTTGGTGATGCAAATTCTTTTAATTTTGCCATCGACCAACATTTCGCAAGCGCCGCATTTCCCGATTCCACATTCCAAACTTCGTTCTCGCTTGTCGATACTGTGGCTGTGGATAGGAAATCCTGCCTGATGCAAACTTGCTGCAATGGTAAACCCTTTTTGCCCTTTTACGGACTTGTTGTTGAAGAGAAACGTAACTGCATCTTCCGTAGGGATGTCCAAGATAGGATGCGTGCTTATCTTATACATATAACTATAATTAAGTGATTAAGTAAACTATATTAGAGCAAAGATACATATTTATAAATAACAAAGATATTTTTTTGTTATAATCTCGATATTTTTTTTCAAATGAAAATGTTCTTAAATATTTATTTTTCTGATTCAAAATAAAGTATTAACAAAATTATATTTTCTTTAAAACGATGTGCAGATATGTTATAGGATAGCTTTTATTTATGTGGTAAAAAAAAACTTTTTCAGCTTTAGGTACTTCATTTTTTGAAGTTTTAGTAAATTTGCCGCTTATTAAATTTTATGTCTGGACTTTATATTCATATTCCATTTTGTAAACAAAAGTGCATCTATTGCAATTTTTATTCCGTAGCTTCTCAAAGTTTTCGCAGGCAGTATGTGGATGCTCTTTTAAAAGAAATAGACCTTCAAAAACACTATTTGAAAGATACTGTTTTTCAAACGGTTTATTTTGGGGGAGGAACTCCATCTATATTGGACAATGAAGAATTACAAATGATCTTTGAAAAACTGTATTCTGTTTTCCACATTGCCAATGATGCAGAAGTTACATTGGAAGCCAATCCCGAACATTTGAGTTATGAAAAATTAGGAGATTTGAAAAATTATACACCTGTAAATAGGTTAAGTATAGGAATCCAATCTTTTTCTGATGAAATTTTAAAATTTTTAAACAGGAAACATACAGAAAAACAAGCTTTAGACTGTATAGAAAATGCCTCTAAAATAGGATTTCATAATTTGACAATTGATTTAATCTATGGCATACCCTCTCTTAGTAACAAAGAGTGGGAGAGGAGCTTGAAATTGATAGGGAGGGGATTTATTCAACATTTGTCGGCTTATGCGCTCACATTGGAAACCGGAACCATGTTGGATATTCGTGTACAAAAAGGTTTATCTCAACCACCTGATGAGGACAAAGCTATTGAACAGTTTAAAATTTTATTGGAAAAAACGTCATTATATGGATTCAGGCAATATGAAATTTCAAATTTTGCAAAATCGGGTTTTGAATCCAAGCACAACAGCAATTATTGGAATGCTTCAATTTATTTGGGTTTAGGAGCTTCTGCACATTCTTTTAATGGAGTTTCACGACAATGGAATGTAGATAATCTGCAAAACTATATAGAATTAATAGGTTTAGAAAAACCATTTTATGAAAAAGAAATCCTTACAAATAAAGATTTGTTTAATGAATTTATAATGCTTTCCTTACGCAAAATTGAAGGAATACCAAAACTTCGTTTAAATGATTTTTCTGAAGAATATTCCTCACTTTTTAAAAAACAAGTTCAACCTTTTTTGCAAAAGAGGTTGGTTTGCGAAACAGCAGATTTTTATACTTTAACCGAAGATGGACTTTTGTTTGCTGATAAAATAGCCGCAGAACTTTTTTTATAAATAGAAACTTTAGGATCATTTTAAACATTTATTGTTAAGTTTAAATTTGATGGGAGTAAAATATAAAAATCAGGCATTTATATTTTATAAAATAAGATGAATCTACACATTAAAAGTTTCGAAAAAAATATACTTTTGTATGTAGTCAAAATTTAGTAATTTTGTGCTTTCATAACAAGAAATATTTTAGTGAGCATGGATGCAAACAAGAACAAAGAACGCGATGAGGTTTTCTCTCAATCGGTAAAAGCAGGAAAAAGAACTTATTTCTTTGATGTTAAAGAAACTAAGAATGGTGAACGTTATTTGACAGTTACCGAAAGTAAGAAATGTTTTGACGAAGCCAAAGGAAACTTTTTTTACGAAAAGCATAAAATTTTTCTGTACAACGAAGATATGGACAAGTTTGTAAATGGATTGCAAGCAGCTATTCATTTCATTAAAACAGGGGAAAAACTTACTGTGGAAGATTCTGCTGAAGAAACACAGGCAGAAGAAAAAGATATTTTGGATACCATTAATTTTGACTTATTTTAATTTGGTATCTCAAATTCAGAGAGCGTATTACATTTCTTCATCTAAACTTTATATTCAGGTAAAATAATGGGTAAAGTCATTTCAATAGCGAATCAAAAAGGGGGCGTAGGGAAAACCACAACAGCTATAAATTTAAGCGCTGCTGTGGCAGTTTTAGACAAAAAAGTATTGGTTATTGATGCCGACCCTCAAGCAAATGCTACTTCCGGTTTGGGAATAGATCCCAACGAAACAAGGAAAGGCATTTATGAATGTATTATTGATGGGGTTAATCCCAAAGAGTGTATTTTGGAAACCAGCACGCCCAATCTTTATTTGCTTCCGGCAAGCATTGATTTGGTTGGCGCCGAAGTGGAAATGATAAACTTTTCGGAAAGAGAGTTTTACATGAAAAAAGCCATTGATTTGATTCGCGATGATTTTGATTATATTTTCATTGACTGTTCTCCATCATTGGGTTTAATTACCGTAAATTCCCTTACAGCTTCGGATTCTGTGATCGTTCCTGTTCAATGCGAATATTTTGCTTTGGAAGGTTTGGGCAAATTGCTGAATACCATTAAAATTGTTCAAACACGCCTGAATACTTCATTAGATATTGAAGGCATTTTATTGACCATGTTCGATGGCCGTTTGCGTTTGGCAAAACAAGTGGTTGAAGATGTGAAAACGCATTTTAAAGATATGGTTTTCAAGACGCTAATTACAAGAAATACTAAGTTGAGCGAAGCACCAAGTTTTGGCGAAACTATTATCGTTTATGATTTGGAAAGCGCCGGTGCCATAAATTATTTGAATTTGGCACAAGAACTATTGGAAAAAAACAATCAAAACACAAAATAAGACACAAGAATGAGCGTGAAAAAAAAGGCAGCTTTAGGAAGAGGATTGGGTGCATTATTGCAAAATATGGAAGCAGATGTAGAGCAAGAGATTAAGTTATCGAACGATCATGTAACTACTGTAACTGCAGGTATTGCCTTTATTCCTATAGCGCAAATTGAAGCTAATCCTTTGCAACCTCGAAAAGAGTTTAAAGAGGAATTACTGGTAGAATTATCGGAATCTATTAGAGCACAAGGTGTTATTGTGCCCATTACAGTCCGCAAAACCGGTGTAGATAAGTATCAGCTAATTGCGGGAGAACGTCGTTTCAGAGCTTCTAAAATGGCTCATTTACAAGAAATTCCTGCATATATCCGTGTGGCTACAGATGCTCAGGTTTTGGAAATGGCCTTGGTTGAAAACATTCAACGTGCGGATTTGAATCCCATTGAAGTTGCCTTGTCTTACCAAGCTTTGATTAGCGATTGTAATTTGACTCACGAAAAGTTAAGCGAACGGGTTGGAAAAAACCGTACAACCATTACCAATGCGTTGGCATTATTGAAATTACCTGCCGAAATACAAGTAGCTGTGGAAGATGGAAGCATCAGCGCCGGGCATGCTCGTGCCATGATTGCTATTGAAGACCCGGAAAAGCAACTTTTAGTTTCGCACGAAATTATTCAAAAAAACCTGTCTGTAAGGGCGGTAGAAAATTTGGTAAAAAACATAAATGCAGAAAAACAAATTGTAAAAACCAAAGAAAAACCTAACCTTCCGGAATTGCATAATAATTTCAAAACCAAATTTCAGGAAAAAACCGGCTTGGGTGTTGATATTAAACGCAGTCAAAGAGGTAAAGGCCATATTACCATTTCGTTTGCCAACGACAAAGATTTTCAAAAATTATTGGAACTTATCGGCTAACAAATATTAAATTTGTGCAAAACGTTTTTTCTAAAATATCAAGAAATTCAATCAGAGCAAGGCTTTTCCTTGCTCTTTTTATGTTTTTGCCAAAAAGTAGAAATAGTTATTTTGCTCCGTTTTTCTGTTTCGTTTTATTATTAGGCTTCCTTTCGCCTATTTTTGCACAGCAAAATTCCGATACATTACGCTTGGATAATTCTATCTATGCCGCAATGCAAGATTCGGCTAAAACAACTCCGGAAAAATCTTTGGTAAGAAAAGAGCATTCGCCAAGCAAAGCACTTTGGATGTCGGCGGTATTGCCGGGTTTGGGACAAGGTTATAACAAACAATATTGGAAAATCCCTATCATTTATGCTTTGGGTGGAACCACCACTTATTTTGCCATTACCAATTATCGCGAAGCGCAAAAATTTAAAGAAGAATACAAACGTAGAGACAGTAAAGATTCTGCCAATTTTGACCCTAGCTACATAAATTATCCAAACGAAAGTATCTACAACCTTTACAATGCCTACAACAAGAACTTTCAATTGATGATTGTCCTTACGAGTGTAGTTTATGTGCTGAATCTTGTTGATGCTTACGTATTTGCCCATCTTTTTACCTTTGATATTTCTGATGAAATTTCAATGCAAATAACACCTGCCGTAAATTATTCAAGTGTATTTTTTTCAAGAGAACCTGAAGTTGGATTTAGTATAAAACTAAAATTTTAGTCTTATTATCAGGTTTTTAAGAATACTTTGCGTAGAATTTCTAAAATAATCGTAAATTTGCAACCTAAACTTTAAAATTATTATTCACTTTGGACTCAAGTAGTATATCGCCTCTGCCCGAGGTTTTTTCATTTTATTTTCCCCTTATTCCGTCTATTATTTTTCTTCTTGTTTTTTTCATTTTGTCTTTTGTGCTTACAGCATGGGGACACGCTTTTCGGTCGTTGAACAAAAATGAAATTGCAGAAATAAAAAGCAGAGGATTTTCCGGTGCGAACCTAATTGCCAGATTGTATAAGCAAGAACTTTTAGTTCAATACACATTGGTGATTGCCAACATCTTTTTGCGGATTTGCTTAGTAGTTTATGCAACCCTTTGGATTTTATCAGCTAACCCATTGTTAAACAAATGGATATTGGTTGGAATAGGATTATTAATAGCCATTTTTATTAGTTTTTGTTGTGAAGTTTTGGCTAAAGATTTTGGCGCTCGCAGAAAAGAGAGATTATTGAGTAATTGGGCTTTCTTTGTGCAGATTATCAATACTTTATTTTTGCCTTTTGCCAAATTATTTTCTTATTTTATGAGGAATCCAATGAGTTCGCATCCAACGGCGCTTTCGGGCGAAGAATATTCCGATGTGATGGAAATGGCCGAAGGCGGCGAAGATTTGGAAACCGAAACCCAAATACTGAAAGGCTTGGTTCGTTTCAGCGATTTGGATGTAAAGGAAATTATGAAATCCCGTTTGGATATTGTGGCGCTGGATTGGAATTTAAGCATTGAAGAAGTGATTGATGTGGCAGGAAAAACCGGCTATTCACGACTTCCGGTTTACGATTCAGGCATCGACAACATAAAAGGTATTCTTTATGTAAAAGATTTGTTGAAATTCATTGGAAATATAAACGAATTTGACTGGCATTCGTTAGTTCGAACCTGCTATTTTACGCCGGAATCCAAGACTTTGAGCGATTTATTGAATGAATTTAAGGTCGAAAAAGTTCATTTGGCCGTTGTCGTTGACCAATACGGTGGAACATCCGGTTTAATTACTTTGGAAGACATTATTGAAGAAATTGTAGGTGAAATTGTTGACGAATATGATGCTGCAGAACATAATCATTTAAAAATTGCTGAAAACGAATATACTTTTGAAGCCAAAACCAGTTTGGTCGATTTTTGCAAAATACTCGGCGTTGACGACTCTCTTTTTGACGATGTAAAAGGAAATTCCGAAAGTTTGGCCGGCCTAATCCTTGAAATGGAAGGCGAAATTCCAGCCCAAGGCGCCGAAATCAGCTTTCAACAATTTACATTCAAGGTGGAAGATGCCAATGCACGCAGAATTAACAAGATACGAGTTACTATAAATAAAAAATCTGATGATGAATAAATTAAGCAGTTTTATTGTTATAGTCTTATTGTCTGTTTTGGCATTTACACAATGCAGTGAACCGGAATACACACCCAAGCCCAAAGGGTATATGTACATGGAGTTGCCTCAAAAAAATTATCAAGTATTTGATGACAACACTTATCCCTATTCATTTGAATACCCAAGCTATGCAGAAATAGAAAAAATCTCTGATCCTCACGGAAAATATTGGCTGAATGTAAAATTCAGGGGAATGAATGCTGCTTTTTATTTAAGCTATAAATCGATGCACAGCTCGAAAGATTTTGCTTCTTATTTAGATACCTGCACGGATTTTATGAGTATGCACTATCAAAAGTCATCCGGCATTGAGGAACAATATTACGAAGATCCTGATAATAATATCCACGCCTGTGTTTA
Organism: Bacteroidales bacterium; assembly: GCA_031552355.1. Lineage (GTDB taxonomy): Bacteria > Bacteroidota > Bacteroidia > Bacteroidales > P3 > JAVBMO01. The sequence goes on from JAVBMO010000061.1 coordinate 23,009, forward strand.
CAAGATTAAAGGAACGGCTGTGGCTTCGCCCTATCAGTTTTGGATTAGCGACAGCAACCGCCATTTTTTGAGAGGCGCTCTATATTTTAACACCATACCAAATAATGATTCTTTAGCTCCTGCTATTGATTTCTTAGCCAAAGATATTACACATTTGGTAAGTACTTTTCGCTGGAAAAAATAATTGAGTAATGGATTAGTTTAACACATTAATAGCGATTGTGAAAACAGACTTTATAAAAAGTGATTATTTCCTCAACACCCCACTTTTGGCCAAAGCCATCACGTTTGAGGGGGCGCGATTTTGTTGCAGTTCTTTTTTCATAAAATCCATGTAAGGCGCCACATGTTTGAAAAATTTGTAATAGCCTTTACATAAATAATTGAATCCCGGTTCGCCGTTGGTGGTTTCGATAATTCTGTTTTTTGGACATTCGCCGTTACAAGCGAACAGATATTCGCATTGATGGCATGACTTGGGCAGCCGGTTGAATTTGTCGGTGCCAAACGTTTGTTGTTCTTTGGAATACATCATACCCGTGAGAAAATCGGTATGGATATTACCCAGTTTATAGTCGGGTGAAACAAAATGGTCGCAGGCATACACATCACCGTTAAATTCCATGATGCCGGCATGTCCGCATGTTTTGGCAAAAATACAAGTCCCCGGATTTTCGCCTACCCAGTTGGCTAGAATAGAATCGAAGTGTTGGATATAAAATTCGCCTACATCGTTTCGCACCCATTCATCAAAAACGGCAATCAGAAAATCGCCCCACTTTTCGGAAGGCACGTTCCACGAAGCCAAACTGCCATCAGGCATTTTTTCCACAATGGGCGAAAACTGGATAAACCGTGCATCTATTTCCTTAAAAAAACGATAAAATTCCAGCGGATAATCCACATTATAATCGTTCACCACACCCATCACATTGAAATCCACACCATGTTTTTTCAATAGGTTGATACCACGCATGACTTCGGAAAACGTAGGGCGTCCGTCGGCCGTCTTTCGGTAATGGTCATGGCAATGCTGAGGTCCGTCGATAGATATGCCGATGAGAAAGTTATTTTCTTTAAAAAACCTGCACCATTCGTCGTTCAGCAAAACGCCGTTGGTTTGCAGGCTGTTGCCGATATACAGCTTATGGCCATAAGCCTCTTGCAACCTGAGTGCCTTTTTATAGAAATCAATCGGGCGCATCAGCGGTTCGCCACCATGCCATGTGAACA
>JAVBMO010000131.1:0-7155 GCA_031552355.1 Bacteroidales bacterium
ACTTTGATAAAAGATGTAGATTCTTATTATCATGATTACGAACCGACTAAGGCCGGACGCGCCATTCAGGATTTTGTTGATGAATATTTGAGCAACTGGTACGTACGCCTTTGCCGTCGCCGTTTTTGGAAAGGCGAATACAGCGAAGATAAAATTTCGGCTTACCAAACTCTGTACACTTGTTTGGAAGTATTGGCAAGGCTTTCAGCGCCGATTGCGCCTTTCTTTGCCGAACGTTTGTTCTGCGACTTGAATGCCGTTACCGGAAAAATAAGCGTACAATCCGTACACCATGCCGATTTTCCAAAAGCCGATACTACTTTGATTGACAAAGAATTGGAAGAACGTATGCAGTTGGCGCAAAAACTATCGTCGATGGTGCTTTCGTTGCGCAAGAAAAGCAATATCCGCGTTCGCCAGCCTTTGTCGAAAATCATGATTCCGGTGGACAGCAAACGTTTGGAAGAACAAGTTGAATTAGTTAGTTCTTTGATTTTGTCGGAAGTGAATATCAAAAATATAGAGTTTTTAAGCGCTGCCAATAATATTTTGGTGAAGAAAATCAAAGCCAATTTCAAAACGTTGGGACCCAAATATGGCAAAATCATGAAAGGTATTGCCAACGCTTTGGATACTTTTTCTCAAGAACAGATTGCTGAAATTGAACAAAAAGGCGTTTATAATCTGCAAATAGATGGCGAAACTGCCGAACTGACTTTGAACGACGTAGAAATCATCACACAAGATATTCCGGGCTGGGTGGTTGCCAACGAAGGAAAACTAACTGTGGCTTTGGATATTACCATTACCGACGATTTGAAATACGAAGGTATTGCCCGCGAATTGGTGAACCGCATTCAAAATATCCGCAAAGAAAGTAATTTCGATGTGATGGACAAAATCAAGGTGGATGTACAGCAAAACAATGAAATAGAAGCTGCTGTAAACGAATACAAAGACTACATCTGTTCCGAAACTTTGACCGAACAACTGAATTTGGTTGCATCGATAAGCTCTTCCGAAAAACAACAAGTTGAAATTATCGACGGATTGCAATCGGATATTTGGGTAAGGAAATAGTTTTAGTGGCGTTTTGTAAAGATCTAATTATTACCCATAATAATGCAAGATTTTGAATTTGAGATATGGGATATCAAGAATAAAAATTTTGATAAAGTAATGCCTGCATTGTTTTATCCCATTTTGGGACTAATGATTGTAACCGTAATTCTATCCGAGAATCCTATATGGCTATTTATATTTTTGATATTACAGATATTACTTATAGTTGTACATCATCATGGTGTAAAATATCACAAGGTGGGAGAAATAATTTTTAGAGAAGCTGATGTATCTATTTCAAATGATATGCAGCTGAAATATGATGAAATTCTCAAAATCAAACTGAATTTTGGCGATTTGAAAGGTAATTTAATGGGCGCAAATCCAGGGGGTGCATTGGTAGGTCTTTTAATGTTGTCCAAAGGTGTCAGAAATAAAATTGTAATAAGGACCGCTAATGAAAGATTATCATTTCATATTCTTTGCAAAGAAGATTCTGATTATTTAAGATTTAGGTTGTTAGGTAAGTTTCTTAAAGAAAAGAATCTTAATGTAAAGATGAATGACATTAGAGTATAAAAACTGGATTTCTGTATGAAACTTTATGAGAAAATAATTATTCCAATTATTATTGCACTTGCAATTCTTCAATGTTGTGATATTACAACAACAATAGGTTATTTTGAACTTGGAATGTCCCTGTTGTCTTTATCTTATTTCTTAGCTGGTTATTGGCTCTTCAATTTTAATAAAATCAAAAAAATCCCTTTTCTTTCTATTTTTAGCGGTATTGTTTTTGGAATTTCATTATTTCTCTTGCTTTTTCAAATAATAGGCAAAATCAATATTCCTATTCAATTAAAAGTTTTCCCTATTCCGATTATTCTGTTTTCTTTAATTTTGGGAATTTATTTGTTGTTGAAGTTGAAAGGGAAATCTAAATCGGTTTCAAAACCTATAAAATTTATTTTTATTCGTTCTTTAATTATTGCAATAATCCTTTCATTTTTTGCATACACACCGCTTAATTTTAAGCCTTTTAACAAAATTATTTATGGCTTAAATAATGGTGACACTTCTCTGCAACTTTATTTGTCGGTTTATAGTGATATTGAAGAATATCAAAAAGCAATAGAAAAAACTGATTACGATGAAGCTATTTTAAAAGCCCAAAGCATCAATAGGCTTGCTGTCAAATGGTTTTATGAACATAGAGAAGTTATTGGTTATGAAACTGTTTTTATAGATTTTAGCCAATATTTTTTATATGAAGCTTATTATTACAAAGCAAATGACCAATATGGTTCCAACAATTTTGCAAAAGCTCTTCCCTATTACTTGCAAGCAGATAGTATTGCAAATAATATAGTATCACCTCCTCAAGAAAAAAATGATGAATGTTTAATTTTTAATACCGGCTACATTCCCAACAATTTACATGAACAAAGAATGAATCTTTTCAGTAGGATTGGTCAATGCTATGGGAAAATGAGAATGATGGAGGAAAGTGGGATTTGGTATCAAAAAGCTATTAACCAATGCAAAGAACTGTATGGTGATTCAGCAACAACCCAATTAAATTTTATTACTGAATCTCTGTCGAATATGTTTTTTGAAAATGAATTGTATAGCGAGGCAAAAGCCGGTTATTTATCTGTTTGTAGCTTTTATTTGAAAGATACGATTAATGTGGAAAATCGAAAACAGTTGATAAAAAGCTATAATAACCTTGCTAATACTTATTTGTATGAATTTTCTTTTGATACTGCCTATTCTTGTGCGCAAGTTGCTATACACTTTAATGTAGAAAAAACAACTCAATACTGTTGGAGTTTGCAGACGCAGGCAATAGCATTATCATTTTTAGGAAAATACGAAAAAGCCAAAGACATGGCTGAAGATAGTTATGAATGTTACAAGTTGAAATTGGACGACCCGATAGCGCATGCAAATTCAGAACTTTTGTTAGTTCAGATAAATACAGAATTAGCAAAATATGATGAAGCTCAAAAATATTTAGAGAGAGGAATAAAATATTTTACAGAAAACAATTTAGAAATCAATTTGTACGCCGGGTTTATAGTAGCCCAGGCAAAAATACATGATATACAAAGTGAATATATGCTCGCTATGGAAGAATATTCCAAGGCATTGAAAATTTATAAAAAGAATCAAGAGCCTGAAATACGGCTTGTAACGATTCTCTCGAGAATGGGAGTTATCGCTGTTGAATTATCTGATTTTGAGAAAGCAAAAGGATACTTGAATTCCACTTTATTGATATTTGAGAATGCTGGAATAAAAGATAGCTTTAGTATCCACTATTTCCCGGCAGTTGCCGATATAGCTTACCTTGAATATAGTTTAGGTAATTTGAAACAAGCAAACAAATATTACAAACAAATACTTGACCAAAGAGAAAATTCCAACGTTAATCCTTCTGTAATTGCTTCTGCTTTAAATGGGCAAGGTTTGGTAGAAACAAACTTAAAGAATTATCGCCTTGCCGATTCTTTATTTTCCCAATCTCTTGAAATATATCAAAATGTATTTTCTCAAAACAATCCTCAAGTAGCTTTAATATTATTGAATTATGCCGAACTCAATATTTTAAAAGGCGAATTGGAACTTGCTGAAAAAAGGCTCAATCAAAGTCTGGAAATAAATTCTTTGTTTTTTAATAAGAACCACATTGTTTTTGGTGATATTTATGCTGCTCTTGGAACCCTCGAATTGAAAAAGAAAAATAAAATACAAGCAAAAGAATATTTTGAGAAAGCATTAAATATTTATCGAAGTAAATTCGATGAAAAACACTGGAAAATTGAGGCAACCAAGAGAAAAATAGGGAAGTAGGATATTGATCTAATTCACTAAAAATATCAATATTTTGGTAAAAAGATAAAATTCATAACATAATCTACCTAATGGTAAAATTTGATAATTGTTATTGCCCGGTTAAGACTAAAACATTTAAACCACTGTTAGGATTTAATTCGTATTTTTGTAGTTTATTTTAATTTATGGTGGTAAATTTTTATGGTAAAAAACAAACCGAAACAGAAGAAAAAAGAAAGTTCAGGAACGGCTGATTATAAGGCAGAAATAGACGATTCTTTTTCTTCAAAAAAAGGCAAAGATTCTAAAAGTAGTTTTATTGAATTTCTGAAAAGTGAAAAATTCAGAAGGGCTTCAGGTGTTTTTACCATTTTGTTGTCATTGTTCCTTTTGTTGTCGTTTATCTCATATTTCTTTTTTTGGTGGGCAGATTTCGACAAAATTGCCGATTTGAATTTTTCGGAAGTTTTGTTGAATACACATATTTCTGTAGAAAATTGGGGTGGGCGTTTGGGGGCTTATGCATCTTATTTTTTTATTGAAAAGTTGGTTGGTGTCAGTGCTTTTGGATTTGTACTTATTTTCTTTATTGCTGGTTTTCAATTGGTAAGGATACCTCTTTTACCACTGTCAAAAGTTCTTTACCACACAACATTTTGGATGCTTTGGGGCTCTTTTCTGTTAGGCTATATTTTCTCATTTCTCTATTCAAGTTATTTCGATGTTTTAGCCGGAACTTTCGGCGTGCAGCTTAGCATTTGGTCTAATGGCTTTGCAGGAAAATTCGGAACAGCTTTTATCTTATTTTTCTCTTTGGTAACATTTTTAATTTTGACTTTCAATGTTTGGCCTAAGTTCAGATTTCTTTCCACTGAAAAAATATTTTCAAATAACGGTGAAGATGGAATAGAGAAAGAATATATTGATTTACAGGTGAATGTTGGTAAAGAGGCTGTTTTTGCAGGCAGAAAAAATGTTTTTACAGGAAAAGAAACTTCTGCTGAAGAAGACGATTTAACCGATGAGGAATTGGAAACCGCCCTGAATTTTGAAGTCGTTTCTAAACCCAAACAAGAAACGAAGTCTGAACCTGATTTTACAATCAATTCACAACCGGCAAATACCGGAAATACTTCTGAATCTAAAGAAATTGACTTTGTTGTAGGCGGAAATTCGAATATCGAAATGAATGAACTTCAACAGGCCGAAGAAGAAGATTTTGATGAAGCTGAATTTAATTCCGAAGTAAATTTAAATGGCGCTCATTTCGGCGCAGATGAGCCCTACGATCCTTGCCTTGATCTACCACATTATCAAATGCCTTCCCTTGATTTTCTGATTGAGTACGAAACACGAAACGAAGAAGTTACACCGGAAGAATTGGTGGCTAACAAAGATAAAATTGTCAATACATTGAAAAATTATGCTATTGACATTGTAAAAATTGTAGCATCGCCGGGACCTACGGTTACACTTTACGAAATTGTTCCTGCGCCGGGAATTCGTATTTCAAAAATCAAAAATCTTGAGGACGATATCGCTTTGAGCCTTTCAGCCTTGGGAATCCGTATTATTGCGCCCATTCCGGGAAAAGGAACTATTGGTATTGAGGTTCCGAATTTAAAACCTCAAATTGTGTCGATGAAAACCATGCTTTCGTCCGACAAGTTTACGCAAACCAAATTCGACCTTCCTGTTGCCATAGGAAAAACCATTTCCAACGAACCTTTCGTTGCCGATTTGGCAAAAATGCCCCACTTATTGATGGCCGGCGCCACAGGACAAGGAAAATCTGTAGGTCTAAATGCCATTATCACTTCGTTGATTTATAAGAAACATCCGGCACAACTCAAGTTCGTAATGGTGGATCCTAAAAAAGTGGAACTTTCGCTTTATACAAAAATAGAACGACATTATTTGGCCAAATTACCAGATTCCGATGAAGCTATTATCACCGATACACGCAAGGTAGTACGTACATTGAATTCGCTTTGTATTGAAATGGATCAGCGGTACGATTTATTGAAAGATGCACAAGTGCGCAATATCAAGGAATATAATGCCAAATTCATTGCGCGTAAATTAAATCCTAACGATGGTCACCGCTATTTACCTTACATCGTGTTGGTTGTCGATGAGTTTGCCGATTTAATTATGACAGCAGGCAAAGAAGTGGAACTTCCCATTGCTCGTTTGGCGCAATTGGCGAGGGCTATCGGTATCCATTTGATTATTGCTACGCAAAGGCCATCTGTAAATATCATTACAGGAACGATCAAAGCGAACTTTCCTGCCCGTGTAGCTTTCCGCGTTACATCAAAAATAGATTCACGGACTATTTTAGATGCCGGTGGCGCCGAGCAACTTATCGGACGAGGCGACATGTTACTCTCTTTGGGTAGCGAATTGGTGCGCCTGCAATGCGCATTGGTAGATACAGACGAAATTGATGAAATTGCCAATTTTATTGGCAATCAAAAAGGTTATCCTGAAACGTTCTCATTACCGGAATACTTAGATGAAAACAGCGAGCCGAGCAAAGATTTCGACCCTAATCAACGTGACGATAAATTTGAAGAAGCTGCAAGAATTGTGGTAGCTCATCAACATGGTTCCACTTCACTTTTGCAACGGAAATTGCAACTGGGCTATAATCGTGCAGGACGTATCATAGACCAATTGGAAGCTGCCGGAGTCGTAGGGCCTTTCGAAGGTAGTAAAGCCCGAGATGTGAAGATAAAATCAGAAATTGAACTCGAAGAGTTATTTAGGCAACTAAGATAATCATAAATTCTATTCATAATAGAAATCACTCCTATAACTTCTGATAAATATCAAATAAAGGATTTATGAGTGATGGCTAACCAACTGAAATACTATCAAGGTAGAATTCCTGTTTGTGGTGTATCCGCTGTTTACACAAGGGCAAAAAAGCCTTGTTCGGGTATTGAAATAAATATCCAACGATGTGAGGACTGTAAGACTTTCCAATTTGCATTGTAAGAAAAGGCATATCACAAATTGCTTCAATGCACCTTTCCTCTATTGCAAATTCAAACGGTTTGCCAAAAGTTGGTTGGAGTGATAGCAAGACCTTATCGAAAACCAACATCGGCTAAGTAAAATAGGAATAGATGAATTTTTGAAATATTATAATTCAAAAACAAATGGATTATGGATTTGTACTTTTATCCAAACGATGGATTGATAAAACAAAATAGATATGAACATAGATAAAACAGAAATTTTAGACAG
>JAVBMO010000078.1:0-3931 GCA_031552355.1 Bacteroidales bacterium
AAAAGATGAATTTTTTGTAGCTTCGGATGCCTCGCCCATTGTGGAATATACTGATAAAGTAGTGTATTTGGGTGAAGAGGAAATTGCTGTTTTGGAAAGAGGAAAAGAGATAAATATCAGGACTTTGTCTAATGTGGAAACAACACCTATCATCAAAGAGCTGGAAATCAGCTTAGAACAATTAGACAAAGGCGATTTTCCGCATTATATGTTGAAAGAAATTTTTGAACAACCTAAAACTTTGTCTACAAGTATTTTGGGTCGTATCAATGAAAGTAAAGACAGAGTATCTCTTTCCGGAATTATTGATAATAAAGAAAAATTTCTCAATGCAAAGCGAATCATTATCACAGCCTGCGGTACTTCGTGGCATGCAGGAACAATAGGTAAATATATTCTAGAAGAATTTACCCGTATCCCTGTTGATGTTGAGTATTCATCAGAATTTCGTTACAGAAATCCAATCATTTATGATACAGATATCGTCATCGCCATTTCGCAATCGGGAGAAACGGCAGATACTTTGGCTGCATTGGAATTAGCCAAATCTAAAGGAGCTTTTTTGTACGGAATTTGCAATGTAGTGGGCTCTTCCATACCCCGTTTGACCAATACAGGTTCTTACACACATGTAGGGCCTGAAATTGGTGTGGCTTCCACAAAAGCATTTACAGCGCAAGTAACCACACTTACTTTGATGGCTTTGGCGATTGCGTATGAAAAGAAAACCATTGAAAAAGAGCAACTTCTATCCATTATTAAAGAGTTGGACAATATCCCTGCCAAAGTAGAGAAAATTCTTGCTCAAAACCGGAAAATAGAAGAAGAAGCAAAGGTATTTACCTATGCAAAAAATTTCATCTATTTGGGACGTGGATATAATTTTCCTGTGGCTTTGGAAGGGGCTTTGAAGTTGAAAGAAATATCCTATATTCATGCAGAAGGCTATCCAGCAGCAGAAATGAAGCACGGCCCCATTGCTTTGATTGATGAAGAAATGCCGGTGGTTGTAATTGCCACAAAACGTGGTATGTATGATAAAATTGTAAGCAATATTCAGGAAATCAAGGCACGCAAAGGAAAAATTATTTCTGTTGTTACCGAAGGAGATAAAACCGTAAAAGAACTTTCTGATTTTTATTTCGAAATTCCCGATACGGAAGAATGCTTAGTTCCATTGTTATCTGTAATTCCTTTGCAATTAATGGCTTATCATATAGCTATTGCCAAGGGGCGCGATGTGGATCAGCCTCGTAATTTGGCTAAATCGGTTACTGTAGAATAATTTCACGTGTATAATATTATTAAATTAGAAAAGGTCGATTCTACCAATAAATATGCGTTGGAAAGTATTGACCTTTCTTCTATTCAGGATTTTTCAGTAGTTTGGGCACTGGAGCAGTTTGCCGGAAAAGGGCAGTCATCTGCTTCGTGGGAAAGCGAAGCCGGTAAAAATCTGACATTTAGCATAATTGTTCGTCCAGAATTTTTACCAGCTACAGACCAATTTAAAATCACTCAAGCTGTATCTTTAGGTATTGTAAATTATTTAAAAACGAGACTTTCGGTAGATAATCTAAAAATTAAATGGCCGAATGATATTTATATCGGCAAGAAGAAGATATGTGGTATTTTAATTCATAATAGAATAAAAGGTTCTGCTTTAATGGTTTCTGTGATAGGTATAGGAATCAATATAAATCAAGATACTTTTGGTGGTGCGCCTAATCCGGTTTCCTTAAAACAATTGACAGGAAAAGATTATGTTTTAGAAAATGAATTGGATTTTCTTCTGCAAAACGTAGAAAAAAAATATCGTTTATTAGAAACAGGCCAGACAAAAGAGTTGTATTCGAGATATTTGCAACATTTGCTGAACTATCAGCAAGAGGCGGAATACCTGTATTTAGAGAAGAAAATAAGAGCAACTATTACTGGAGTGAATGAATTCGGGCATTTGCAATTACAGTGTGCTTCAGGCGAAGAACTTGAATGTTCTATAAAAGAAATACGATTGGTGGTTTGAGAGAAATATAAAAGGAAATAGTTCGGCTGGAGAATATAAAAGGAAAAGCCTCGAAAATATTTGTTTTCGAGGCTTTTCCTTTTAAAGAATGCTGATTACTACTATTCTTCTTTTTGTTTTTCTATTTCTTCGTAAGCTTTCAGTAATTCGCCTTGAATGTCAGAAGATACCGGTTGGTAATCCGAGAACTGCATGGTGAAAGAACCTCTACCACTTGTCAAAGAACTTAAAGTAGTGGTGTATTTGTTCAATTCGGCCAAAGGCGCTTTAGCACGGATTTTTTGGTAAAGTCCTTCGGAATCCATACCTAAAACAATGGCTCTTCGGTTTTGAAGATCGGTCATTACGGCGCCCATATTATCGGAAGGAACCATGACTTCAATATCATAGATGGGTTCCAGAATTTTGGGGCCTGCATTTTTAAATGCTTCTCTGAACGCATTTCTTCCTGCCAATTTGAATGCCAATTCGTTAGAATCCACAGGGTGCATTTTTCCATCGAAAACACTAACTACAATATCGCGAGCATAAGAACCGGTTAAAGGGCCTTCTTCTATTTTTTCCATAATTCCTTTCAGGATGGCCGGTAAGAAACGTGCATCGATGGCGCCACCGACAATACAACTGTTGAAAATCAATTTTCCGCCCCAAGGTAAATTATGGGTTTCTGTGTTGCGGATAGGGTATTTGGTTTGGTTTGGCATGCCTTCAAAATAAGGTTCAATAAGCATGTGTACTTCGCCGAATTGACCTGCACCACCGGATTGTTTTTTGTGACGGTACATAGATTCCGCACTCTTGGTAATGGTTTCGCGATAAGGAATTTTCAACGGGCTGAATTCAATATCAATTTTGTGTTGGTTTGAGAAAATCCATTTAATAGTATTCAAATGGAATTCACCTTGTCCACGAAGAACGGTTTGTTTTAATTCTTTAGAAAATTCAACTTTGATGGAAAGGTCGCTGTTCGCATATTCATTTAGAAGCTGGCTTGCCTTTTCGTCGTTTGTGGAAACTGTGGCACGAACCGCAACCGAGAAAACGGGTTTTGGGAAAACAATAGGTTCTACCATTTCGTCGGAATTTTTAGCACTAACCAATGTTTGATTGGCTTTGACATCTTTCAGCTTAATAGTGCAGAAAATATCTCCTGCTTCCACTTTTTCAACCTTTTGTTTATTTTTTCCACCACCAAGCAATATTTGTGAAATCCGTTCTTTGTTTTGGGTTTGAGCCACAATTACGTCTTGGCCTTCGGCAAGGGTTCCGTTCATTAGTTTCATGAAAGAAACTTCGCCCACGTGAGGTTCGGTAAAGGTTTTGAAAACAAAAGCGCAAGTAGGTTCTTCATTTTTATAAAGCAATTCCTTGCCTTTGGTGGTTTTGTGAGGAAAACGAGATTCCAATGGTGAAGGAACATTGAATGTGATAAATTCCAACAAACGTCCTACTCCTATATTTTCCTTTGCACACGAGCAAGTGATAGGGAAGATGCTGCGTCCTGAAATTCCTAATTTCAATCCGCGGCGAACTTCGTCGATAGTTAATTCGTTTTGTTCAAAATATTTTTCCATCAAATCGTCGGCGCCCGAAGCAGAAGCTTCTACCAATGCCAAACGGTACATTTCCACACGGTCTTTTTCGCTTTCAGGAATAGGCAATACTTCAGGAACGCCTCCGCCTTTCGGATATTTCAACATTTTCATTAAAACCAAATCAATAATAGTGTTGAATTCCGGGCCGGCATTGACAGGATATTGAACAATGGCTAATTTTTCGCCGAATATTTCTTTTAATTCATTTACAATTTTGTCGTAATTGGCTTTTTCGTAATCCAAAGCGTTGATATTGAAAATAACAGGTGTGCTCAATTGGTTTGCATAACGCATGGCCAATTCCGTGCCT
>JAVBMO010000107.1:0-12753 GCA_031552355.1 Bacteroidales bacterium
CAATTAACCAATGCTTACGAACAAACTTTCAACCAAATTGTAGAACAAGAGGTTGTTGAAGGAACTATTGTTGCTAAAAATAACAGAGAAGCTGTTGTAAACATCGGATTCAAATCAGATGGCGTTATTCCATTGTCAGAACTTCGCTACAACCCTGATATTAAAGTTGGTGATAAAATTGAAGTTTATGTAGAAAGCCAAGAAGATTCTAACGGTCAATTACTTCTTTCTCATAAAAAAGCACGCGTTTTGAAATCTTGGGATCGCGTAAACCAAGCCTTCGATACACAAGAAGTGATCAATGGTTTCGTGAAATCTCGCACAAAAGGTGGTTTGATTGTAGATGTTTTTGGCATCGAAGCTTTCTTACCCGGTTCTCAAATTGATGTGAAACCTATCCGCGATTATGACGTTTTCGTTGGTAAAACAATGGAATTCAAAGTTGTAAAAATCAACCACGAATACAAAAATGTAGTAATTTCACACAAAGCCCTTATCGAAGACGAAATTGAAGCTCAAAAAGCAGAAATTATCGCTCGTTTGGAAAAAGGCCAAGTATTGGAAGGTATCGTAAAAAATATTACTTCTTACGGTGTGTTTATCGACTTGGGCGGTGTAGACGGTTTGATTCACATTACAGACCTTTCTTGGGGTCGCGTAAACGATCCTCAAGAAATCGTTCAATTGGATCAAAAAATCAATGTGGTTATTTTAAATTTCGACGAAAGCAAAAAACGTATTGCTTTAGGGTTAAAACAATTGACACCTCATCCTTGGGATGCTTTGGACACAAACTTGAAAGTTGGCGACAAAGTAAAAGGCAAAGTTGTGGTTATTGCTGACTACGGCGCATTTGTTGAAATTATCCCCGGCGTTGAAGGTTTGATTCACGTTTCTGAAATGTCTTGGTCTCAACACTTGAGAACAGCGCAAGATTTTATGAAAATCGGTGAAGAAGTAGAAGCTGTTATCTTGACTTTGGACAGAGAAGAACGTAAAATGTCTTTGGGTATTAAACAATTAATTCCGGATCCATGGATTAACATTTCTGACAAATATCCTGTAAACTCTAAACACCAAGCAACAGTTCGTAACTTTACCAACTTCGGTATTTTTGTTGAATTGGAAGAAGGTATCGATGGTTTGATTCACATTTCTGACCTTTCTTGGTCTAAAAAAATCAAACATCCTGCAGAATTCACAAAAATCGGTGAAAAAATAGAGGTTGTTGTTTTGGAAGTGGATGCTGAAAATCGTCGTTTGAGCTTAGGACACAAACAATTAGAAGAAAATCCTTGGGATGTATTTGAAACTATTTTCACAGTAGGTTCAGTTCACAAAGGAACCGTTACTTCTGTTAACGACAAAGGCGGCGTAATTGCCCTTCCTTATGGCGTTGAGGGTTTTGCACCTGCCCGCCATTTGCAAAAAGAAGACAAAACTACAGCTCGTATAGATGAAGTTTTGGATTTCAAAGTGATTGAATTCTCGAAAGAAAACAAAAAAATCATCGTTTCTCACACAAAACTTTTCCAAGATCAAATTGAAAATGAAAGAGTAAAATCTGAGGAAGAAGAAAGCAACAAGGAAAAAGAGAGCAAAAAAACTGTTAAGAAGTTGAATGAAAACTTAGAAAAAACAACTCTTGGCGATATTGATGCCCTTGCAAACTTGAAAGAAGAAATGGAAAAACAAAACAAATAAGATTGATTTTACAATCAAGACTTGTGATTCTCTAAAATAGCCTCCGATTTCGGAGGCTATTTTTTTATGATTATCAGTTCAAAACAAAAAAAGGAAGTACCTTTGCATTTTCAATAATATTTTTAAATGTGTTTATTATGAATGTTTTAATGATTTGTTTGGGGAATATTTGTCGTTCGCCTTTGGCAGAAGGAATTTTGAAAAAAAAAGTTGAGGAAAAGAAATTACCAATAAAGGTAGATTCAGCCGGATTTACAGCGCTTCATCAAGGAAGCCATGCCGACAGAAGAGCAATAGCAACTGCAGAACGTCATGGAGTTGATATCAGTAATATTTTTTCAAGGCTTTTTACTTATGATGATTTTCAAAACTTTGACCATATTTTTGTAATGGACTACGGTAATTATGCTGATGTGATAAGGAAAGCCCGTACCGCAGAAGATCGGCAAAAGGTAGATTATATTTTGAACACCATCCATCCTAATCAAAATAGGGAAGTACCGGATCCTTATTATGGAGGTGAATCTGGTTTTGAGAATGTATTTTCGATGTTGGATGAAGCTTGCGAAAAAATTTGTGAATTGTATCAAAATAACAAATTATGATAAAATCAGTGTCTGGAAGAGGAAAACTGTTTTTATTTCCTGTAACTATTGGCACAGAGGAAATAGAACAATGTTTGCCGTCTTACAACAAAGAATGTTTAAATTCTTGTAACACCTTTATCGTAGAAGTTACACGCACAGCCCGCCGTTTCTTGAAAAAGGCAGGATACATTCACTCCATTGATGCTACTGTTTTCCATGAATTGAACAAACACACCAATGATTCAGAAATAGCATCTTTTCTTACCGATATAGAAAGTGGAAAAAATGTAGGTTTGCTTTCTGAGGCAGGCACACCTTGCATTGCAGATCCCGGGGCACTAATTGTTGCCTTGGCCCAAGAAAAAGGCATCGAAGTAATTCCGTTAGTAGGCCCTTCTTCTTTACTTCTTTCATTGATGGCTTCGGGCTTCAATGGACAAAATTTTGCATTTGTTGGCTATTTACCAATTGAAAAAAATGCTCGTGCAAAAAAAATTAAAGACTTGGAAAATCGAATTTATAGGGAAAAACAAACGCAAATATTCATTGAAACACCTTATCGGAATAATGAACTATTGAAAGCCTTAATAAATCTTTGCACTCCTCAAACCAAACTGTGTGTAGCTTGTAATATACATACAGAAGACCAGTATATAAAAACGAAAACAATAGCCCTATGGAAAAATACCTCCATAGATCTTCATAAAAAAAATACGGTTTTTATTTTATACTGTTGACATTGCGGGGAGTGGTATCTGCTTATTTCACAGTCTGCTTTTTTCTTCTGCTGCGCAAAAATTCAATCACAGGTGGAAGCAAGGAAACGAAAATTATAGCGATAATAAGTACACTTAGATTTTTCTTCACAAATTCCAATTCTCCAAAGAAAAATCCTGCATAAAGGAAGATGCTAACCCAGGCTATTCCACCCACTACATTGAAACTGGCAAAACGTTTGTAACTCATATCGCCCATTCCGGCTACAAATGGAGCAAAAGTACGAACAATAGGGACAAAACGGGCTAAAATAATGGTTTTTCCACCATGTTTTTCGTAGAAATGATGTGTTTTTTCTAAATAACTTTGTTTAAAAACCTTGGAATTAGGATTTTGGAATAGCTTTTCGCCAAAAAATTTACCAATCATATAGTTGGCGGCATCACCCAAAATGGCTGCGGCCATCAATAATACCAGCAAAAGATGTACATTCATGTGGTTGGAACCTATGGAAGCCAAGGCGCCGGCAACAAATAAGAGCGAATCGCCCGGAAGAAAAGGGGTTATGACCAAGCCTGTTTCACAAAATATAATAAGAAAAAGAATAGCATATATCCATGTTCCGTAATTGGCAACTAATTCGGCCAAATGAATGTCAATGTGTAAGACAAAATCAATGATAAAATAAAAAAAATCCATAAAAGTCAACTATTTAGAGATTAATTTGAACCTGCAAAGCTACGCTTTAAACCCCAATTTTTTGACTTTTCATAGTAAATTATCTCAAATTTTCTTTGATTTTAATCGTAAACTATTGGTAACTACACTTACACTACTGAATGCCATAGCCAATCCGGCAATCATCGGATTCAGCAGAAAGCCGTTCAGGGGATAGAGGATTCCGGCGGCAATGGGAATGCTTATCAAATTGTAGATAAATGCCCAAAATAAATTTTGCCGGATGGTTCGAACGGTAAGGACAGATAGTTTGATGGCTTCGGGGATTTTGGTCAAATCGGACGAAATCAGGGTAATTTTGGCGACATCCATAGCAATATCGCTGCCTTTTCCCATGGCTATGCTGAGGTCGGCTTGCGCAAGTGCGGCGCTGTCGTTGATGCCATCGCCGGCCATGGCCACAATTTTGCCTTTTTTCTGCAATTGTTTAATAAAATCCACTTTTTCGTGAGGCAAAACATGGGCTTTGTAATGGTCTATCCCAACTTTTGAAGCAATTTCGCGAGCGGTGGCTTCGTCATCGCCGGTAAGCATATAGACTTCGATATTGGATTTTTTCAGTTGCAGGACAGCTTCTTGCGAATTTTCTTTTATTTTATCCGAAATGGCAATTGCTGCAAGGCTTTGCCGGTTATCCGAAAACCAAATTACGGTTTTAGCTTCTTTTGTCCATTGGTTTGCTTGCACCTCTAATTTTGGATCTATGGAAATATGGTTTTCAAGCAATAGCTTTTTGCTTCCGGCAAAATAGCTTTTTCCGGCAAAAATTCCTTTGACACCTTTTCCTGTAAGGCTTTCGAAATTTTCCAAAGGAATTATTTCTATCTTTGAGAAATGGTTCACAACCGCATCGGCCAATGGATGTTCGGAATGTTTTTCCAAACAGAACAGTATTTCTTTTAAACTATCGTCGTCATGTAGCCACGCAATGCCGCTGACTTCGGGCTTGCCTTCGGTAAGGGTTCCGGTTTTGTCCAACACAACGGCATTGACTTTTTTTGCCACTTCAAGACTTTCGGCATCTTTGATAAGGATACCCTTTTCCGCACCTTTTCCAATGCCCACCATAATGGCGGTGGGTGTGGCCAGGCCCAAAGCGCAGGGGCAGGCAATAATCAATACGGTAACCAAAGCTAGCAATCCATGTGTAAAGCCTTTTGCAGGGTCGGAAATAATCCACAGAACAAAAGCCAGCAGGGCAATCCCAATGATTGTAGGAACAAATATAGAAGCGATTTTGTCCACAAGGTTTTGGACGGGAGCTTTGCTTCCCTGGGCGTCCTGAATCATGCGGATAATTTGCGACAAAAAGGTTTCTGCACCGACTTTTTCGGCACGAAAGCGAAAGCTTCCTTTTTGGTTGATGGTTCCTGCAAAAACCTTAGCATCTATTTCTTTCAAAACAGGCATAGGCTCGCCGCTGAGCATACTTTCGTCCACATAAGAAGTTCCTTCGGTCAGCGTGCCGTCCACAGCAATTTTTTCGCCCGGTTTCACCCAAAGAATATCGCCTTTCTTTACTTGTTGAATGGGAACGTTTTCCTGTATGCCCGATTCCGTCACAAGGGTAACGGTTTTGGGTTGCAAGCCCATCAACTTCTTTATGGCTGAAGAAGTGTTCCCTTTGGCTTTTTCTTCAAGCAAACGGCCTAAAAGAATGAACGCAATGATAACGCTTGCCGCTTCGAAATAGACATGTGGATGAATGCCGCGCGAATACCAAAATTCGGGAAACAGCATATTGAAAAGACTGAAAAGGTAAGCGATACCTGTACTCAGCGCAACCAAAGTATTCATATTGACTGAACGATGTTTGAGCTGCTTCCATGCGTCGATATAAAAATTCCGGCCAAAAAGGAAAACCATAGGCGTAGCCAAAATCCACATAATTTCGTTGGCATAAGGCCAATTCATTCCGAACATTCCGATTAATAACACCGGAACCGAAAGGATAATAGCCCCGGCGGTACGTTGTTTCAGCTTTTTGAATTTTATTTTGTGCGAAAGTTCTATTTCGTCGGCAGTATTTTCACTGAGGTCAATAATAAGGTCGTATCCGGCTTTTTGTACAATTTGCCGAATGCCTTCCGGCGATATTTGAGATGGCTTGTATTCTACACTTACGGTTGCTGTTGCATAGTTAACCGAAACAGAAAGGATGCCGTTTTGGTGGGCATTCAAAGTTTTTTCAATTTTGGCGGCACAAGAAGCACAACCCATATTCAATACAGGGAAAGTTTGTTTTATGGTTTTTTGTTTGGCCATTGAGTCGTTTTTTTGTTACTTAACAACCAGACAGGAAATTAGTTTTGAATGAAATTTACTAAATTCTGTGAAATAATTTCTGTACTATTCTAATTCGCATAAATTTACTTTTCTTCTTTACCTTTGCAAAAGAAAATCAAAGATATGAAAAAGTTAGTGTTTTTTTTATGGGCATTGTCCGTAGGTTTAAATTGTTTAGGACAACAAAAAGCTACCACAGAAGCAGGAAAAAAAGTAATGTTAAAAGCGGATGGCACTTGGTCGTATATCAATACAAAAGACACGGCTGCAATCCTGAAACCTGTTCCTATCGACAAATTGGAAATTCCGTTTTCCAATGTAATTTCCCATACGGGCTATTCTTTTTCCTACAACGAAACCCACGAGCAAGCCGACTGGGTGGCCTACGAACTAACCAAAGAAAAGACCAAGAAAATGGTTAAGCGCAAAGACCATTTCCGTCCCGATTCGGCAGTAAAAACCGGTACGGCAACCAATAAAGATTACGAAAAATCGGGTTACGACCGCGGACATTTGGCGCCTTCGGCCGATATGTGCTGGTCTTTTACAGCCATGGATGAATCGTTTTATTTCAGCAATATGAGCCCGCAAAACCCTAGTTTTAACAGGGGAATTTGGTCGAAGTTGGAAGCTTTGGTTCGTTCCTGGGCAGCGGAAAATGAATCTATCTATATTGTTACAGGCCCCGTTTTGACAGAAGGCTTGCCGACAATTGGCGATAATAAGGTTTCGGTTCCCCAATATTTCTACAAAGTAATTCTCGACTATACTGAGCCGGATATCAAAGGAATTGGATTTATTCTGCCCAATGCTGCGTCAAGCGAATCGTTGCAAAAATTTGCTGTTTCCATAGACAGTGTGGAAAACTTTACCGGCATAGATTTCTTTCCGTTACTACCCGATGAACAGGAAAAAATTATAGAAAAAAAACTTTGTATTCCCTGTTGGACATGGAAGGTGGCCAAAACGGAAGAGGATTAAAACAGGCGAAAAGTGCAAGGCAAAGGGCGAAAGGTAAGCAGCCTATCATTGCGAACGCAGTGAAGCAATCTTTTCTCAATTGAAAATGGAAAGTGGAGAATTGAAAATGCTTGTCGCTGCGCGTCATTGCGTTTTTCGACAGGATGAAGGATTTTCAGGTTTTACTTTCTTGTTAATTTTGTGAATCCTGTCTGAAATTTGCCGAGGGCAAAATCCTCTGTAGTTCTCTCCGGCTGTTCAATTTAAAATTCAAAATTTCTCTGCGGCTTTCCGTGTAATAACTAAAAATGAAAAGATTTGAAAATGGGGAAATGATTTTAATTTTCAAATCGTCAAATTTCATTCCTAATTCAGATTTGTTGTTCAGGGTTTTTCTTTTTTAAAAATTTGATTAACAGAGGAAGCCCTAAACCTTGAACCATTAACATAAAAATGACGGTAACCACCGTAAGAAAGATTATGGTGTTGCGTTGGGGAAAAGCGCTGCCGTCGGCCATAAGCAAAGGCAACGACAATGCCGCTGCCAAGGAAACGATGCCACGCATTCCCGACCATCCAATGACAATACAATCTTTTATGCTCAAAGATTCCATTTCTTTGAAACGTTCCATTTTTCTCTCAAAATGCTTGTTGCAACGTTGGATTTTCTTTTCATGGCCTTTTTTCTTTTTCAAGCGTTGCAAAATCAATTCATTCTTTACGGCAAAAGCTTGTTGCCGTTTGCCCAACGCTTTTATTTTGCCGTCTGTATCGTATTTGTGCCAAAACATAGTTACCATTCGGATAACGAGGGCTACAAGAAATATCAGGAATGCGCATCCAATAAGCGGAAGAACCTGTTCTTGTGGAATATTTTTTAAAACTTGCGGAAATTCCAATCCGATAAGGACAAAGATTAATCCGCCAAGGATAAATATGGCTATATCCCAAATGGATTTCGATTGAATACGGGTTTCTTCGGAAAGCTTGTCTTTATGTTGGGCAATAATCAGCCCCACGGTAACCACAGCAATAACGCCCGAAACATGGATACTTTCAGCAAAAAGATAGGTTACAAAAGGAACTACCAGATTAAGGCTTACCATTACCAAGCTATTCAACCGGAACTTTTTATTGATAAAGGCAAAAAGCGCCCAAACAATCCATCCGACCAAAAGTCCTCCGGCTAAAGAAATCAGGAACATAATTCCAGCCTTCCACAACACAAAGGCATTTCCGGCCACGGCCGCCACAGCAAAACGAAAAGCCACCAAAGCCGAAGCATCGTTTACCAAACTTTCACCTTCGAGAATGGTGGATGTGCGGTGAGGAAGCCCCAAGCCTTTGGTAACACCGGAAGCCGCAATGGCATCGGGTGGCGAAAGGATGGCGCCAAGTACAAACGCCAAAGGCCAGCTCATACCCGGAATGAGAAAATAAGCCAAAACAGCAATGCCTATGGTAGTGATAAAAATCAACGAAATGGCCAATAATGAAATGGTATTTATATTGCGTCGGAAATCTTTGAAAGAGATGTTGTAGGCGGCATCGTAGAGCATCGGCGGAAGGAATATCAAAAACACCACATCGGGATTGATAGATACCCGGTGAAATCCGGGAATAAATCCCACGGCAATTCCGGCTGTCAGCAATAAAACCGGATACGGAATTTTGAATTTTGATGCAAGGGGATATAAGCCGATAGCAATGGACAAAAGAAAGATAACAATGGTATAGGATTCCATAATATATTACTTGATTTTTTTGAGAAAAGGCTTGTTTCCGGCAATTTCAACAATTTCTTTTTTCAAAGAGTCTAAGCGGTACAAAATGTTTGGATTATTGCTGAAATAGACAAAATACAATTGTTCGTTTTCCGGTTTGTCATAATTCAAAATAAAAACAGTGGCATCAATATCTTCTTTAAAACCTCGTTCAGTATTGAATTTCCCAGAATAATCCACGGTTTGTTTTGTGGGATATTCTTTAGTCAGAGTATAGGTGTTTTTCTGATAGCTATTAGCTGCCCAATGTAATGTCAAAGTGGTTTTTACTTCAGCTTGCTCAGGCCAAATTCCGGTTCCCTCATAAATACTGATTGTTTGTGGTTCTTGCTTTTGAATGGCAGGCTTTTGCTTTGTATTTGTTGTGCAATTTGCAGAAAATAAAATTAAAAAACAACAAGTCAAAAGTAAATACGAAGTAGAGATAGTTGTTTTCATTTTTTGTTTTTTTGAAATAAGCTAAAAATCAATGGTCAAACGAACATTAAGCTGGAAAGGCGTCAGGTAATTGGGCACGGCATAATAGCGGTTGTCATAGTCTGAAACCCAAATATAGGAAGCTACATTCTTGTTTTGGAATAGGTTGTAAATGTCGAAATAGAGCCAAACTTCCTGCAAATATTTGAAGAAATTATTTTGCGCCCATTTGGCATTTTTCCCTTTCAGGCGGAAAGACGTTCCCCAGTCCACCCGCATGTAATCAGGCAAACGACCGATGGCTTTCGTCTGTGGTTGGGTAAAAGGCAAACCGGTTCCATAAGTAAAGTTCAAACTCATTTTAATCCAAGGCAAACCGGGGATATAGTCTTGGAAAAACAATTTAAACATAAACCGTTGGTCGGTAGGGCGCGGCAGATAACCTTTGCCATCGCCGTCAATATCTTCCTGCGTTTGCATAATGGTCATACTCGCCCATGATTCAATACCTTCCACAAATTCACCGTTCAAACGGACGTCGATACCGGTGGCGTAGCCTCGTCCCGAATTTTCGGCCGCATAACGGATTCGCATATTGTCTATTTCGTAGGGAATCAGGTTGGTTATGTATTTGTAATACAATTCCGTGGTAAGTTTAAACGGGCGGCTCCACATGCGGAAGTTGAAATCCGAAGAACCTACAAAATGATAGGAATTTTGCGCACGGATATCATCATGAATCACACCTTGGTTGTCGCGGTACTCGCGGTAGAAAGGCGACTGGCTGTAAACCCCTGTGGCAAAACGGAATAAAAAATCTTTTCTCCAGTGAGGTTTGAAATAATAACTTGCCCGTGGGCTTGGCAAAAATTGATTATTGAAATCCCAGTATTGGAAACGGATTCCGGCAATCAAACCCATTGAGGAAGTATCTGCCATTTCCCAAGTCCAGTTTTTTTGCGCAAAGCCGCTGATGCGGTTGGAGGAAACAATATTTTTAGCCTTGATAACATCTTGCAATTCAGGTGGAACAGGGTCGTTGTTTTCGCCCGGAATAAAACCTGCTGCATCGTTTGGAATGGTATATCCTGCGGAATCCACCATGGTCCATTCGCTTATTTTGTCGTTGATATACTCATGTTGATATTTGAAGCCCCAACGCCAGTTACCGTTGTCGGTAGATTGCAAACCTTTGTGTTCAATACTGATTACATTGGCATTCAAATAATTTCTGGCATGATTAAAATAGGAACCCACACCTTTCTCATATTCTGTTTTTTGTCCAGTGGAAGACCCTTCTTCCAATTGATACAAAAAATATTGTCCTTCAATATCATACAATTCATTTTCACGGGTTTGATAGGCCGACAAAATAAATTTCAAAAGCGTTTTATCCGTAGGCCGGTAGGCATAAGTAAGAGCGCCTATCATGGTTTCGTAGTCGTCAATTTCTTGTCCGTCGAAATAGACTGTCAAACGCATTTGTTGCAAATAATTGCCGAAATCTGTGGTGCTGGTTTCGGGTATCATTTTGTATTTATTTCGGGAATAAATTCCTAAAAACGAAATATCGCTTTTCTCAGATATTTTGTAAGTCAAATAGCCTTGGAAGTCGGTAAATACAGGTTTGTAGTTGCCTTTTGTCGGCAAGCTGTTCAAAATATATTCGTTGCTTCTGCGGCGGAATCCCAAATTGAAGGAAAATTTTTCTTTTATCAAACCTTCGACATAAGCCGAAAATCCCAAAAGGCTTCCCGAAACTTTTCCACCGAATTTTTCGGGTTTCCGGTAAGCAATATCCAATACCGACGACATTTTGTCGCCATAAGTGGCATCGAAACCACCCGAAGAAAAATCAATCCGTTCCACCATATCAGGATTGATAACACTCAAACCTTCCTGTTCGGCAGCCCGCACCAAAAACGGGCGGTAAATCTCAATATCGTTGATGTAAACCAAATTTTCGTCGAAACTGCCACCCCGCACGGAATATTGCGAACTGAGTTCGTTTTGCGAAACCACACCCGGCAAAGTTTTAATAAGGCTTTCCACCGACTCATTAGGCCCCACTAAATCCGATAATTTAGTAGGGGAAATATGAGTTATTCCCTTTTCGCGGCTTGCTTCATCTACAATATTAACACCTTGCAACTCCTTGATTTTTTGCGAAAGTAAAATGTTTAAATTCTTTTTTTCGTTAGCCGAAAAAGTGAGTGTCAAAGTTTTTGTTTCGTAGTTCAAAATAGAAAAGCGGATTTCCAAAGGAATGCCTGCCGGCACTTGTACAGAAAAAGAACCGTATTTGTTTGTATAGGCGCCTAAAGGATTTTTTGCCCCGAAAATGCCTATTTGCACAGACTCCAATGCATCGCCCGAAAGGCTGTCGGTAATTTTACCTGAAAAAGTTGCTTTTTCTTGTGAAAACAAAGCGTTTGCAGAAAAAGTAAAAAGCAAAAAACAAAATATTTTGAACGATTTTTTCAATCTAAAAAAATTCGAATAATTAATAATAAAACTTGTTCTGTTTTGAATATCAGAAAAATAAAATCTACCTGATAAAATTTACTTTACTTGAATAAAAACAAACCCAAACTACAAAAGTACTCTTTTTCTTGAAATAAATTTGTCTATACAATGGTGTCAATTTTGTAATTTTGCAAAAAATATAAAGGTGGAATGATAATAGTTGATAATTGCATAGTAACTGACGATTTACTCAAAGCTTATTTTGCTTGTGATATAACGAAATGTAAGGGGATTTGTTGTGTGGAAGGCGACGCCGGCGCTCCTTTAGACGAGTCTGAAGTGGGAGTGTTGGAAGATATTATGGAAGATGTGAAACCCTTTTTGACAAAAGAGGGGCTGGAAGTTATTGAACAAAACGGCGTTTTTGATTATGATCAGGAAGGAAATTTGGTAACGCCTTTGGTCAAAGACCGCGACTGCGCCTTTCTAATCTACGATGGCGATATTGCGGTTTGCGCCATAGAAAAAGCGTGGGAACAGGGTTTGGTAGATTTTCAAAAACCGATTTCTTGTCATTTGTATCCCATCCGCCTTTCGCAACGCGGACAATTCACCACTCTGAACTATCACAAATGGTTTGTGTGTGAAGATGCCGTCTGCAAAGGGAAAACCGAAAAAATAGCTCTCTTGGATTTTCTGAAAACACCTTTAATCAGAAAATTTGGAGAAAATTGGTACCAAACCATGGAAAAACAATTAAAATTGGAACGAAAAGAAAAGTAGCCTATGAGGAAACGCGTACTTTTGATTTCTTTTCTATTCTTGTTCTCAGGTTTGTCCTATGCTCAAAATTTCGATAATTTATATACAGAAGCCAATTTCCGCTTTGGTAAAATGATAGCCAACACAAGCGAACAAACTTTTGTTCCGATGGCGCTTGGCTTAGAAGCAAAGATAGGAATTCAGACCAAAGGTGAAAAAGCTTGGGAATGTTTCCATAAACTGCCGAGATATGGTTTGGGTTTGCGTTATCTTTCTTTTGATACCGAAGTTCTAAACTCAAAATATGCTTTGTTTGGATTTATGGAAGCCCC
>JAVBMO010000161.1:0-28191 GCA_031552355.1 Bacteroidales bacterium
TGAGGCATCATATTAGAAGAGCATTTAGGAAAACTTGTTGCTTTTCAAAGAAATTATTTAACCACAAAAAAGCCTTTGACTTAGCTTTTTTCTACATCAATTATGGATACATATAATCAGCATACTTTGGGAAACACCACCAAAAAATAAAGTCCGATTTTGAAAAACAAAACCGGACTTATAGAAAAAAAAATAAAAGAGACAGAAACTATCATAAAGTATAATAATAAGAGGAGTCCACAGTCGGATAATTTGTCAGGATGTCGTCAATGTCGGTTTCCAAAAGGAATTGCTCCATGGTGTAGGCTGCATCCCTTTCCCCCATGACTTTACGCAATTTATGTGTCATTTGCCATACCGGCTCATAACGTTTTAAACCTAATTGTTTTTGCATCTCTTTTGCCGAAAACCCTTTTTTAGTAGCACTTATCAGAAACATAGCTTTATACCATATAGGAAAGGACAAGTTGGAACTTTGCATGATGGTGCCACTACGTAAAGATGTTCGATAATGACATTTTTTTACATTCGTAACTCCATCGACTTTTTATCCAATAATGGTCTGTACTACCACATTATTGAACAAATCATACCGATTTCATCTCGTTGGCTTTTAAAATGATTACGGCAATCTTCCTCACTTGTAAAATGAACGCTAAAACTAAATATATTCATCTAGTTTTTATTGCAAATATAAGACCTTTTATCTACATGTGAATAATTACGGATATTCAAAAAAAGTTATTATAAAACAAAAAAGGCGACAATATCACCTTTTTTCTGCTGCTTAAATTTTTTTGTGAGTTTATTTCAAACTTACTTGACACAATGAAAAGCGATTTCAAAAATAACAGCACCTATTAATAACAATAAGATTTCTATCATTGAAGTAGAAGTTAGAGAGCATATTGGCACTCAGACACAGCATCACAATAAGAATGAAAAAACTCATTGAGAATTCTCTCTATTCTATTTTTTATAATTGTATGAAATTAAATTTGGGCCTAAATAATATTTTGAACCTTGTTTGTTTTTAAAATCTAAACATATTTATAAAAGAAGTATAAAGTGTAGTGAATTTGTTTTTGGAAACTAAAGAATTTTTATTACATTTGCTAAGGACTTATGTTAGAGTTTACTTGCGTATATGCTTTTGTAAGAAAACTTTAACAGAAGAAAAACTAAATAACAGATGAACAAAATACAAATGGTTGACCTGAAAGGTCAGTATGAAAAAATTCAGACGGAAATAGATCAAGCGGTTTTGGATGTCATAAAAAGCGCAAGTTATATCAATGGTCCTGTTGTAACTGAATTTGCCAATAATTTAGCTACCTATATCGGGACAAAACATGTGATTCCCTGTGCCAATGGAACCGATGCTTTGCAAGTGGCATTGATGGCATTGAATTTAAGGCCCGGTGACGAAGTAATTGTCCCTTCTTTTACATTTGTAGCCACCGCAGAAGTGATTGGTCTGTTGCAATTAACCCCTGTAATGGTGGATGTGGATTATAATTCTTTCAACACCACAGTCCAAAATGTTGAACGTGCCATTTCACCACGTACCAAAGCCATTATTCCTGTACATTTATTTGGTCAATGTTGCGACATGGAACCTATTATGACCGTGGCAAAAAAATACGATTTGTTTGTAATTGAAGACAATGCACAAGCCATTGGTGCTACTTATACATTCAAAGACGGAACGAAAAAACAAGCCGGCACCATTGGGAATATCGGTTGTACTTCATTTTTCCCGTCTAAAAACTTAGGCGCTTATGGCGATGGCGGAGCTATTTATACAGATGATGATGAGTTGGCTCAAAAAATGCGGTTTATTGTAAACCATGGGCAAAATATCCGTTATTACCATAAAATGTTAGGCGTAAACTCACGTTTGGATAGCATACAAGCTGCCATTTTGAATGTGAAATTGAAATATTTGAGTGACTACAATCAAGCCCGTTACAAGGCTGCTCAAAAATATACAGAAGGGTTAGGTAGTATAAAAGAATTATTAACTCCTGTAGAATCCGAATTTTCAACTCATGTATATCACCAATACACTTTACGGGTTTTGAATGGCAGAAGGGATGAACTTCAAAAGCATTTGGAAGCGGCAGGAATTCCGGCCATGATCTACTATCCAGTGCCTTTACAAAAACAAGAAGCTTTCATAGCTATTACCCGTCAAGGAGGAAGTTTGGAAATTTCGGAACAACTTTGTAAAGAAGTGATTTCTCTTCCTATGCACACGGAATTGACAGACGAAGTTCAGAATTTTATCATCGAAAAAGTAAAAGAATTTTTCAAATAAAATTTTCTTTTTGAAAACAAAATAAAAAAGAGGATGCTGTGGTGTCCTCTTTTTCGTTTTTTATGGAAACAGGATTTGTTATTCCACTCATTGGAATAAATAAAATCATCAAAAATAAGTACCTTTGTACATTCAAACAGAATTTCTATGGCAGATATTATTCAACTTTTACCGGATTCCGTCGCCAACCAGATTGCTGCGGGCGAGGTTGTGCAGCGTCCGGCTTCGGCTGTCAAAGAAATGATGGAAAATGCCATAGATTCCGGCGCTTCCAAAATAGAATTGATCATAAAAGATTCAGGGAAAACGCTGATTCAGGTTATCGACAACGGATGTGGGATGTCCGAAACCGACGCCCGTTTGAGTTTTGAACGCCATGCCACATCAAAAATACGTTCCGCCAACGATTTGTTTGCCATAAAATCCTTTGGATTTCGTGGCGAAGCTTTGGCATCTATTGCCGCCATTGCTCAAGTGGAAATGAAAAGCCGCCTTCACGACAGCGACTTGGGAACCCGTGTTGTTATTGAAGGATCGAAAGTTATTGAACAAGAGCTTTGCCAATGTGCAGCCGGAACATCTATCGGTGTGAAAAATCTGTTTTACAATGTTCCTGCCCGCAGAAATTTTTTAAAGTCAGATGCCGTAGAGTTCGGACACATTGAAGAAGAATTCCGCAGGATAACCTTGGCACATCCACAGATAGAATTTGTTTTTCATCACAATGGGAAATTAGTCTATAAACTCGAAAAAGCCAATCTTTTGCAGAGAATTGTGAGCGTTTTTGGCGATGGTTATAAGCAAAGATTTTTACCCGTTGAACAAACAAGCAATATTGTGAATGTGTCGGGCTATGTGTCGAAAGCGGAATTTGCCAAAAAGACACGGGGCGAACAGTATTTTTTTGCCAACAACCGGTTTATCAAATATCCATATTTGCATCATGCTGTTGAAAATGCTTTTAATGAGCTTTTGCCCGAAAAATATTTTCCGAGTTATTTTCTTTTTTTGGAAATCGATCCGCAAAGTATTGATGTGAATATCCATCCGACAAAAACCGAGGTGAAGTTTTTGGAAGAAAAATCAATGTATGCCATTTTGCGGTCTGCGGTAAAGAAGTCTTTGGGACAATTTACCTTGAGTTCGCAAATTGATTTCGACATGGACGGAAGCCTGAACTTTCCTCCTCCGCCAAAGGATTATGTCCCCAAAGCGCCAACTGTCGATGTGAATCCGTTCTTTAATCCGTTTGAGAAAAAGGAAACGTTTTCAGCGGGAAATTCTTCGAAAAATTACACAAAACCAACGGTTTCTTTTCGTGAAGAATCGAATGCCAAGAATTGGGATAAATTTTTTCAACAGCCTTTGGAAACGGAATTGGTTCCTCAGGAAAAAGTTAATTTACCATTCGAAGAAGAGAAAAAAGAGGAAAAATCTCATACAGCCGTGCCTTCAGCGCCGATATTTCAGTTTAAAAACCAATATATTGTAACTTCGTTGAAGTCCGGCATTGTTTTTATAGATCAAGAAAAAGCGCATGAGCGCATTTTGTTTGAACGCTTTTCGCAATCCAAAAATCAGGAACAGACGATTTGTCAGCAGCTTGTTTTTCCTGTAACTTGTTCGTTTTCGGCATCCAATGCGGAAATTCTAAAAGAAATTTTGCCTGAAATAAAATCACATGGATTTGACATAGAGGAATTTGGTGCGAATACTTTTTTGGTACGGGGCCTTCCCGAGAAAATTTCGGAACAAGAAGTCGAACTGAGTTTAGAAAATTTGATAGACACCTATAAAAATTCTTTGCTGCAAAAACATTGTCAAAAAGAATCGGGAATTGCTTTGTCCATGGCCAAACAGTTTTCGGTAAAAGCCGGCAAGGAATTAAAGCCCGAAGAAATGCAAAGTTTGGTGGCCGATTTGTTTACCTGTCAGGCTCCAACGGTATCGCCATCAGGTAAAAAAACATTTTACATTTTAAAAGAATCCGATTTGATAGAGAAATTGAAATCTTAATATTACCATGAATCAACAATATCAGCAACCTCAGGGATTTAGTTTTTTGCCTCCGGTGGTAAAAAATCTTGTCATTATCAATGCCATTTGTTTTTTAGGGGCTACTGTCCTTGAAAGGGCAATGGGAATTGATTTTTCCGGCATTTTGGGGCTTCATTTCTTCAAAGCCGAAGATTTTCATTTCTACCAGTTGATTACTTACATGTTTATGCATGGCAATCTGAGCCATATATTTTTCAATATGTTTGCCCTTTGGATGTTTGGTTATACTTTGGAAAATCATTGGGGTAGCAAACGGTTTTTGCTCTATTATTTTGTTACGGGAATTGGCGCCGGTATTGTGCAGGAAATCGTTTGGTACATTCAGTTACACGACATCATTGCTTCCGGCTACGAAATGGTAAGTTACGGAGTGGGAACTACCTCTGTGCCTGTAGCGGAATTTTTGAATCATTTTATAACCATTGGCGCTTCGGGAGCTGTTTATGGCATTTTGTTGGCTTTTGGTATGATGTATCCCAATTCCTATATTTATATCTATTTTCTTTTCCCGATAAAGGCCAAGTGGTTTGTCCTTCTCTATGGGCTTTTGGAATTGGGTGCAGGTTTGCTTTCGTCCGACAATGTGGCACATTTTGCCCATTTGGGAGGTATGATTTTCGGTATTTTCTTGATACTTTATTGGCGTCGTCAAGAAAAGAAAAAGCAATACCGCAACGATCATTGGCAATATTGAAATAAAATTGGAAATGGACGAAAAACCCCATGACACAGAGAAGAATCTCTTTGTTGTTGCCTTTTTCCCGAATTTCGATTGTCCCGATTTTGTGACAAGCCATGCCATTGCATTGGCTTCCCTGTTGGGAAAACCAATCCTTTTATTGCATATTATCGATTCCCGTTATAAACAAATCGAAACCCAAAATTCTGCAGAGCAAAAGCTTCAAGCTATTGCCCAAGAGATGGGCTTTTCGCAGGAAATGTTGAAAATATTGGTTTTGGAAGGTAAAACAGACGAGATTTTAGAAACTTCGGAAGAACTGAAAGAGGTTATTTGTTTGGTTTCCCATATCGATAAAAATAAACCGAAGAATGCAGCTCACCCGTCGGTTTTGTTCAAGCATTTTCAAAATATCCGCATGGCGTATTTGTTGGTGCAAAAACCTTTTTCGGATAGAACTTCTTTAGAAAATGTAGTCCTTACGTTGGATATTGAAAAAGAATCGAAAGAAAAAGTGATTTGGGCAAGTTATTTCGGGCGTTTCAATCAATCGAAAATCCATTTACTGCATTACAAATTCAAAGACGATTTTCTGAAAAAACGTTTGGAAAACAATCTCCTTTTTGTCGAAAAAATGCTGGAGAATTTGACTATTCAATACAAAATAACAGGCTTTCAGCCTCAAAGCAAAAATATTGATTCTTTGGCTATTTCTTATGCAAAAGAAAATAAAGCCGGCCTTTTGATAGCCCTCTCCGACAAAAAATGGAACTGGTTCGGCAAAAGTCGAAAAATGAAGTTAGCTACTAACGAAGAACAAATTCCTGTCCTATTTTTAAATCCAAGAGAAGATATTTATATTCTTTGCGATTAAATTCGATCGTTTAATTCTTACACAAAACACTTTACTTCCAATCCTGTTGTTTTTCTTATTTGATCTGCGTATGATTCTAATTCTGCAGCGCTTAGCTTCTCGAGATCCTTTTCAGGGGTTGCCCTATCCAAACCATAAAGCATAACATAGCGAGGTTGTATTTTTTTGAGGATTTCAAGATAGGCGGCAAATTCTTCTTTTTCCGTATTGTCAACTTTTTGTCCGTTGCTAATACCCCGGAATAACAAAGTTTGGATAATTCCTGTTTTGCCGAAACGAATCAAATTATTGACAATATCCTGAAAACCCACGGCCCCTTTAAATTGATTGATTTTTTTGAATGTTTCTTCGGTTCCGCAATCAAGTTTTAATATAGGATTATCTAATCCTTGTAAAGCTTCAAATACCAAAGGATTGGAAAGTGCTGTGGAATTTGACAAAACCGTAATTTTGGCGTTGGGGAAAAATTGGTTGCGACAACGGATTACCTCTTCGGCAATTTCGGGAAACTGCGGATGAATGGTAGGTTCACCGTTTCCTGCAAAGGTAAAGGAATCAATTGCGACGCCTTCTTTTGCCAATTGTTCGCATTTTGTTTGCAAATGAGACGCAACTTCTTCAAAAGGGGGCAACTTTTGTTTTACTTCTGCCGTGTCGGCATTCCAACCGCATTCACAATAAATGCAATCGAAATTGCAAATTTTCTTTTGTGTTGGCAAAAGGTTTACTCCCAACGAAGTTCCCAAACGACGGCTGCGAATGGGGCCAAAAATAATTTCTTCAAAAAGCATGATCCAATTAAAAATTAAAAATGAACAATTAAGAATTTAAAAGGCATAATTATCCGCCACTTTTCTTGGCTTTGTAGCCTTCTTTCAAAAGAATTTCCAGCACTTTGTCGCGAAAATCTCCTTGGATTAAAATTTCTCCGTCTTTTGCACTTCCCCCCACACCGCACTTGGTTTTCAACATTTTCCCCAAAACTTGCAAGTCTTCATCGGTACCTACAAAACCCGTAACAAGTGTAACTTGTTTGCCGCCGCGTTGTTTTTTATCCAACTGCACACGCAAATTTTGTTGCTGAGGCGGAAGCGTTTCTAAAATATCTTCCTCGTCATATTCGTATTGAAAATCGGGATTTGTAGAATACACAACCCCATTTCTGTTTTTATCTTTTTTTGACATAAGTTCCTAAGTAGCAATAATTTTTAAAGATTTCGGCTGAACTTCAAATTCCAAAACAGAACCCATATTAATGGATTCTCCATCCAAATTTACCAAACCGCATTCGTTGTTGAAAACCGTGGCTTTTTTGGCTTTGAAAATTTCCACATATTTCGACTTTTCAAAGTTTTTGGTATAAAGAAGTTGTCCCGTAAACGGCAAATAGGTGATGGGGATTTTTCGGACAACGCAAACGTCCATCAGCCCATCGTCCAATTCGGCAGATGGCGCTACGGCCGTATTGAAGCCGAATTGATTGGAATTGGCGAAACAAACAAACAACGCTTCGCGTTCCATTTCAACTCCATCGACTACAAATTTGTAAGTCTGTGGTTTGTAAAGGAAATAATGTTTAATCACAATTTCGAAATAGGCTTGAAATCCGCGGGTTTTTACCTTGCGCATTTCTTCGGCAATCAGCGAATCGAAACCTATACCGGCAATACTTGCGTAGGGGCGTCCATTCAACGAAATGGTATCAATGGTTTTTACATTGTAGTTATTGATAACCTCTATGCTTTTTTGCATAGTCAAAGGGATTTTCAAATGGCGTGCAAAACCATTTCCCGAGCCGGTAGGAATAAGCCCAATAACAATATTGTTGTTTGTTTTCGAAGAAATGACTCCATTGACGACTTCGTTTAAAGACCCGTCGCCACCAATGGCCACCACGGCATCGAATTTATTTTCTGCCGCTTTGGCTGCAATTTCAATGGCATGCCCGGCATATTCCGTATAAATAATTTCAGGGATAAACCGTTGCTTATTCAAGCTGCGATAGATTTCCTTTTCGGCTGTCTTTTGCTTGCCAACGCCTGAATGAGGATTTATAATAAATAAGATCCGTCGTTTTTTTGCTTTCATTTCCCTTATTTGTCTATAAACATCCGGTCGCTAATCAGTCGATTGTTATATTGTTGTATCACCGCTTTCAAATAATTTTCATTTTCATGAACAATTGGATTTTCAGTTTTTCCAATCAGATTATTTTTCAGCAAAGGATCTTTTTCCAAATCGTAAACTTCCACCAATTTTGTGTTGAATTTAACAAGAAAACTTTTCCTTATCAATTGGTAATAGCCATTGCTATAGCTCAAATGAGCCGGTTCGTTTTTTGGATTAAACATGCTTTTACCGAAGGCAAAACTTTTGGCCGGAATTCCCAAGAAATCTATTACCGAAGGCACCACATCTGCTTGTTGCATCATTTTGTGCGCAGGACCTTTTTGTAAATTTTTGGGATGATAAAAAATCATGGGAACTTTGTAAGCTTCAAATGAATTGTTGTTTGCAGGCGAAGTTCCTTGTGCCGTGTGGTCGCCGGTAATAATGAAAAGGGTATTGTTGTACCAGTTTTGTTTGGAGGCTTCCTCAAAAAATAAACGCAAAGCGTTGTCGGAATACATAACCACCTCTAAAATTGGCAGCATTCCTTTTTTGAATTTCCCTTTGTATTTTTCGGGCAAACGGTATGGGTGATGCGAAGAAATGGTAAAAATTCCTGTCAAAAACGGTTGAGAAAAAGTATTCATTTTTTGAGCCATAAAATGCAAAAACGGCTCATCGAAAATTCCCCAAATATTATCGCGGTCGTTCGGAGTGGCATAACTTTGTTCCAAAAATTCATTCATGCCGAAATAGTCGCAAAATCCGGCTTTTTCCGCAAAAACGTCAAAACCCATAGAACCATTATAAGCCCCATGGAAAAAGGCGGAATAATATCCGTAATCTTTCAAAATAATGGGCAAAGCTTTTATTTTGTCGTTTTTGTAATAGGACGCAATAAATCCGTCATTCATCAACGAAGGAATGCCTGCAAACACAGACGGAATAGCTTCTATGGAACGTTTCCCATTTGAAAATCCATCGAAAACAAGGCTTTCTTTTGCCAAAGAATCTAAAAACGGAGTGTACGACTCTTTTCCCCCATTCAAACAACCCATATATTCTGCCGAAAAGCTTTCCAGTACTATGATTACCACATTTGATTTTTTGCATGAATCGGGCAACAAAATTTTACAGCAATTGGTATCGGGGATATTTATGGGAGAAAAAATATTGTCCAATTCTTCTTCGGAATTGAAATACGAAACAGGTTGCAATTGCTTTTTGCCAAAGGTTTTTACAATGGAAAAAGGCGTGTTTACCACCAAAGCCATATTATTGACCGAAGCATATTGCGTGGAACTTTCAATATTAATGGGTTTCCACAGAAGTCCGCCGCAAATGAACAAAATAAGAATAGCCAAAATTCCGCAAGAACCCAAAGCTGCACGTATATAATCTCTTCTTTCTTTCAATTTTTTGGGAATGGCAGATATTCTTTTGTTGAAAATAAATAGAAACACAATAATAACGACAAAAAGAACCACATAGGGCCAAAAATCTTTGGCAAAAGCCGGTATCAATTCTTTGAAATCGCCGCCAACACCCAAATAGTCAAAAATGTCGGAAGTCATCCGGCGGAAAGTGAAACGGTAATAAACAATGTCGATAATATTGACCATTACGCTTACCAAAGTTCCGATTATGTAAAAGAAATTGGCAATAAACCGGTACCATTTTTTTATCCGAAAATTGGTTGGAATCAACATCAAAATGGCGTAAGGCATCAGAAAAATGGCTGTGGTGGCTATGGCATATACAATAGAACCCACAATGATTCCGGCATAGGCGCCAAAGCCTTCTACCATGAAAAAATCGCTATCGACAAACCAAAACAACCACTGGGTCAGCAATAAAAATCCCAATGACAAACAGAATTTTTTGAGCAGTTGTTTCGTATAATTTTTTTTCACATAAGTATCCATTTCTACTTCATTTTAGGTTTATAACCCGATTCTTTCAGAATTTTTTGGGCATCGGTTTCTTGCATCAGTTCTTGAAGCGAAACCCCTTGTTTTTTCACATATTTCCTGACAATTTGCCAACCGATAAAATCGGCAAAACGTCCGGGGGCGTCTGCAAAACCGGAAGTTTTGGGTGCTTCATTGACAAATGCTCTGATTTTTAAATAATCCTTTTCGTACAAAAGATTTTGCTGAACGAAGAAACTCCACATAAAACCTTCATTTGCCTTGCACCATTCCAATTGCTTTTCTGAATACCGGATTTTTATGTTGTCGGGCATTTCGGGCAAAGCTATATCTTTGAAATAAAGCCGTTTTCCCCGTTCTATCATAAATTCCAAAAGGCTTTCGGCAGGTTTTTTAGGGACAAAAAGTTGCTGGCACCAAGTGTCCATACAATCGCCGGCAATAAATGAACTGTCCAAAATATTTACGAGGTACAAAGGCAACCCGAAATAATTGTATTTTTGGAATGAAGATACAGTATAATCCTGCAAAGCAATAGCCATAAATTTCTCAGATCCCAATACACGGGTGTCATAGTCAAAATCGGTTCCCGAAAGAACGTATATCTGAGGAATTATTGTGCTGTCTGGCAATTGTTTTTTGGCATTGTTAAAAGCTTCGCCCAATTCGTTTTCAAGCCATTTTAAGTCAGAGTATTTTTTTGCCACGGAATCATAAATTTCCCTCGCGATGGAATCGGACGCAAAAAGAATAATTTCCCGCAAATAGGCGCTGTCTGTCAAAGGTGCATCAAAGAAAAAAGCAAATTCTTTCTCATTTTTTTGCAAATGAGCTGGCAATTCCTGAGGCGAAACCTCAAACAATAATTTGTCGAAACGATGTATTTTTACAGGCGTTTTTTCTTCCGAAAACTTACCGCAAGAAACCAATCCGACAAAAGGAAACAACAAAAATAAGGTATAAAAAAGGATTTCCCGTTTTCCCATAACAACTATAAATAAATAACATGCAAAGGTAGTAAAAATCTTTGTGGCTTTTCAGAAAAAAGAAGGCGATGTTGAATGGGAAATAATCCCTCAAAAGTTGTATATTTGTCGAGAAATAAAGATATATAATTATGGATAAATCGCATGAAGTTTTTTTACGTGAAGCCATTTCTTTGGCAACACAAAATATACAGACACAGGGCGGAGGCCCTTTTGGCGCTGTGATAGTAAAAAATGGAGAAGTTATTGCCAAAGCAGTAAATACAGTAACTACAACCAATGACCCCACAGCCCATGCCGAAGTGAATGCCATCCGGTTAGCCTGTAATTCTTTGAACACTTTCGATTTAAGTGGGTGTGTAATTTATGCCAGTTGTGAACCTTGTCCCATGTGTTTGGCGGCTATTTTTTGGGCGCGGATAGACAAAATATTCTATGCCGCCAACCGCTTTGACGCACAAGATGCCGGTTTCGACGATTCTTTTTTCTACGAAGAAATAGAAAAACCCTTGCATGAAAGGGTGGTAGAGGTAAAACAAATTTTACATGTCGAAGGACAAATACCCTTACGGGCATGGGTTGAATGTGAAACAAAAACGCCCTATTAATCGGAGTTAATTGCAATAAACTTCTAAAAATTTTCTCAATTCATTAAAAATGGTATAGCATTTGCTATATCGCTTATGTGAGTTTTAATTCCCCTGAAATATTTCATTGATTTTGAATCTTTTATTTTATTATGAAAAAACCAATTATATTTTTGCTCTTTTTAAGTTTGTTTTTCAGTCAGGCAAAAGCGCAAGATACAACAAATGTTTTTGGCCTTCGGGAAAAAACAATGATGCTTCCCCATGTTGTTAAACCATATAATTTTGACCTTTCGTTGGGGGTGCTTTTTACCAGAGTGCCTTTCGATTGGGTGGAAACAGCTTTGGAAGTTCCTTTATTTAATATGCACGCAGCTTTTGGGCTACCCAAAGGGTTTTCTATTGAAGGGGATTTTACCACTTTGCTGATTACAAACGAACTTCGTTTGGGGCCTCGCTGGAATTTCCAACACAATAATTTTTCGTTCAAAATAGGCATTGACGGCGAAATTGCTCACGGTCGGCTTGATTTTTTCGGGTATAATGGAGGGAAAATGACCGGTGGATTTTTGTATCCGACCATAGCTGTGGGTTATCTTATAAAAAACGAAGTGGCCTTGAGTTTGCATTTTGAATTGAACGAAATGCTTGGTCTGACAGGTGTTGTGGAAGATTTGAGCGCGGTGAGCTATCCAGCCATGTTCAATGGAGGAACTTTGGCTTTGTATTCCGAACAACGGTATTGGAAAGACCATGTTTGTACAATAGGCGTGAAGTTGGCTTGCTTGAAATATTTCTTCCCGGCTTGGGCAGCCTATCCAACTTTCGACCGTTTTTATCTGTTGCCCCAGTTTTCATTGAATTTCGAAATATAAAAAGGGGAATAAACGTAGCATTAACGCCAAAAATTTGTTTTATGAAAAAGTATATATATATAATAATTAGTTTATTATTTGTGTTTTCTTCTTGCGAAAAGGAGTATGAAAAATATGATGTCGATCAACCGTCTTTTGGTGCGGACTCAATGATAGACCAAACCAAAGCGTTGACAACCGAAGAAGGGCAACGTTTGGAAGGCGTTTATTCCATTAGCGAAGGGAACGACCTTTTTGGCGACCAAGTGGCTATCAAATTTCTTGAAGGGCGCACTTCGGGCAAAAACCAAAGAAGAAATTCCGTTACCATTTTTGGCGAAAAAGATGGTATCTATGCCGTTTTGGAAATTGGAAAAATCGATAGCATTGTAGTCATGGAAGGCTATTGGCGACAGGCTAATACGGGGAATACCGATCGTTGCCGTTTTATGATTAAAAACGGGGCAGGCTCGGAAAAAATATTTTCAGGAAATGATTTGGAACATCTAAGCCTGAGGGGTGGATATATGCAAGACGGAAACATTGCTTCTTTACAGCTGAATTTTTCCCGTTTTTTAACGCCTCTGAGCGATCAAAAGAGGCCATTGGCGATTTTGGCACATCGTGCAGGTGGCCGTACTTCGGACAGGATGTCCATTTCCGAAAATTCCGTCGAAATGGTGTATTATACCGAACACTTGGGTTCTCACGGTATCGAAATCGATATTCAATTGACAAAAGACAGTATACCTGTGGTTTATCATGATGGCGATTTGAATATCCGGCTTACTCAAAAAGGGCCTATTATGGGAAAAATAAGTGATTACACTTATGCCCAATTATCTGCTTTAGTGCGGCTTTACCATGGAGAGAAATTACCTACTTTGGATGAAATGTTGGATGCAACTGTAAACGAAACCAACATCCTTTTCGTGTGGTTAGATATTAAGGAACCTTCCGTAATGGCAAAAGTAACACCGATTCAGGAAAAATATATGAAACAGGCCGAGGATTTATACAATCAAGGCAAACGGAAACAGTTGTTTATTTTGCAAGGCTTACCTTCCGACGATATGGTCAATGCGTTTATGCAGACGGATAATTTTCAAAATAAATTGTCTTTGTGCGAATTGACACTTGATGATGTCCGTAAAACCAATGCAAAAGTATGGGCGCCCCGTTGGACAAGATCGCCAAGCGCCGGAGATATCAACAGCATGCACAACGAAGGGCGTTTTGTATTTACCTGGACATTGGACGCCGCCTATACTATGAAGCAATTCTTTCTAGAAACTGATATTGATGGTATCCTTACAAATTATCCGACTGTGGCTTCCTACTATTATTATACTTTACGATAGTTTCTGTTTCTTTTGTTTTTTTTTTCTATAAGTCCGGTTTTGAAAAACAAAACCGGACTTTATTTTTTATCTTTGCGACGTAGAAAATTTCCGGAAATTTTGTCTTTATAAATAACTGATGTTACACATCAAAATCGATAGTTGAAGAAGGAAGGCTTGAACCGCAACCCTGAAAAGGTAAATTCAGCGAAGCTAAAAGCCGAATTTTCACAGCCATAGATAAATGTGTAGCCTGTGGTTATGAAAATCAAGTCCTGCCGGACTAAATTCGTAACAACAATGTAAGTGCGTAGTAACAGCAGTTGGTAATACAATTTGTACAAAATAAAACAGAGAATGTTATAAAAAGATAGTAATGGTGCTTCTCCCCTGCTTGACAGAATTTGTAATTCTGCCAAATAAAGGAAAATCATAGAATATGAAACAAATAAGCATCTACACAAAAGTTGGAGAGAAAATACAAGCAAGAGTTGGATTTATTCCGACACAAAACCTATTTTTGATACGATCTTTGCTTATTTTTTCAGGGAAAGTGAAAAGAATAGCCCGTATGTTGTAAACAATAAAAACGGCAGGAATGCAGAGCTCTTACCAGGGTGGCTTCACTTTCTCCTTTATATCCT
This sequence comes from Bacteroidales bacterium, assembly GCA_031552355.1. Classification (GTDB taxonomy): domain Bacteria; phylum Bacteroidota; class Bacteroidia; order Bacteroidales; family P3; genus JAVBMO01. The sequence continues at coordinate 14,383 of JAVBMO010000161.1, forward strand.
TTGGCACTTTTGCAGCAACAACTTGAATATTCGGGAATAAATTCATGGAAACTCGGATTTGCAATTTAGATTTTCACACTTTCCAATCAAAAGACCTTTGAAAAGTATATATTTTAAAATATTGGTTCAAAATATAGAATTTCCATATTCCTCGAAAACTGCCCATTTGGAAATTATTATTGCATGTAAGCAAAAAAACGTAAATTTGCTACATAAACCAATATACTCATAAAAACATGAAACCTCTTAAATCAATTTCCATGGTGGGTTTAAGTGCACTATTTCTATTGGGCACAGCCGCTTGCAAAGATAAATGCGATGGCGAAAACCCAGAAGCAAGGCTTGTAAATAACGGAACAACCAGTATTGATGTACAAATCAAAACTTCGGGCGGCAATACCGAAAATATTAATAACATTGCCAAAGGGACGGAATCGGCTTATCGCTCTTTTGCGCCCGGACAAGTAGTTTTTACTATCACGCCCAAAGGGCTTCCTCTTGTTGTGGATACGGTCTATATGGATCACTGCTACACTTACGACATTACATTGAATAGCGAAAATAAAGTTGTAACAACTGCTACAGACAGGAATAAATAATTGACAAAAATTAATTTTCCTTGAATATTGGGCGTCTAATTAAACATAGGTGCCCTTTTTCTTTTATTGCGAACCAACTTCCTCAAAAATATATACTATTAAGGGCTATTTCTTCGTTAAATCCTCTGTAGTATTTTCTTTTCCGCAGTAAAAATCTTATTTTTGCAAAGCAAGTTTGGAGCAAAAATAGAAACTAAATTCAGTATAGAAACGGCTTTTTCAACCACAAAATCATGCAGACACTAAAAATTGCTTATATACAATCCGATTTAGTTTGGGAAAATACTGAAGCGAACCTTCAGAATTTCAACCGCTTGATAGACCAAATCCAGGAACCGGTAGATTTAATTATACTGCCTGAAACTTTCAATACAGCCTTTTGCGACAATATGAAATCTCTTGCAGAACCTGTGGACGGCAAAACCATCCGGTGGATGCAGCAAAAATCACAAGAAAAAAAGGCCGTGATTACCGGAAGTTTAACCATTCAGGAAAAGGGAAGCTATTTCAATCGCCTGATTTGGATGAAGCCTTCAGGCGAATATGATTTTTATGACAAAAAACATTTATTTTTACATAGCGCCGAAGCGCAACAACTGGACAAAGGCGCCGAATTAAAAACCTTTGAACTAAATGATTGGCGCATTCGTCCTTTTATTTGTTATGATTTACGTTTCCCTTGCTGGTGTCGAAATCAATACAAAAACGGGCGTTTTGAATATGATTTTGCATTCTTTGTTGCCAGTTGGCCCATTCAAAGAATTCACGTTTGGAATACTTTGCTGCAAGCCCGCGCCATTGAAAATCAGTGTTACGTTTTGGGCGTAAACCGCATTGGTGATGATTTTCAAGGGAATCATTACCAAGGAAATTCCTTTGTAGCCAATTTTAAAGGCGAAATTATTTCCGAAATAGCAAATGACACTGAAAATGTTTCTATTGTAGAACTGGACTACGAAAAACTGCAACAATTCAGGGAAAATTTCAAGGTTGCTGCCGATTGGGACTCTTTCCAATTACTGCAATAATTATTTTTACACAAACAAAACGCAAGATTATTCGTTTTAATAACTATAAATTGAAGATGCAAAAAATTATTTTACTTATGATTGCTTTGATGATGAATTTAGCGATGGCCGAAGCGACCAATCCTAAAAATAACATATTGGTTAAACCCTGGAAAACCCCTTTGGAAACGCCGCCTTTCGACAAAATAAAAAATGAAGATTTTAAACCTGCCGTTACTTATGCGCTGAAAGAATCGCGCAGTAACGTAAAGAAAATTGTCAAAAACAAAGATATTCCCGGTTTTGAAAACACCATCGTAGCTTTGTCGAAAAGCACAGAGTTGTTAGACCGCGTTACCGAATTGTTTTTCAACCTGAACGAATGCAACACCAATGACGAAATGCAGCAAATTGCGCTGGATATTTCACCCGACTTAACCCGTTTTGCAAACGAAGTAAGCATGAATGCGGAACTTTTTGCAAAAGTAAAAGCGGTTTATGACCGGAAAGACAGCCTTTCGCTAAATGGCGAACAAAAAATGCTGTTGCAAAAAACCTATAAGTCTTTTATCCGCAACGGGGCCTTGCTAAGTCCTGCGGACAAAGAAAAAATGATGCCTTTGCAAGAAGAATTGGCAATGTTGTCGCTGAAATTTGCGCAAAACGCCTTGGCCGACAAAAATGCATGGTTTCTGCATATTACCAAACGGCAAGACCTTGTCGGCTTGCCCATCAATATTTCCGATGCGGCTGCCGAAACGGCCAAAAGCAAAGGCTTGGACGGGTGGGTTATTACATTGGATTATCCAAGTTATGGGCCGTTTTTGCAATATGCACACAACCGCGACTTGCGTGAAAAAGTTTGGCGAGCGTTGAACACCATTGGTAATCACGGAAATGCCAACGACAACAACGAAATTGTGAAACGGATGGCTTACTTGCGTCTGCAAGTTGCCCGTTTGTTGGGCTACAACACTTATTCCGACTACGTTTTGGAAGAACGCATGGCAGAATCGAAAGACACTGTCAATAAGTTTTTGAACGATTTGCTTGCTTTGTCACATCCTTATGCCGTAAAAGATGTGGCCGAAGTTCAGGAATATGCCCAGGCAAGAGGCGTCAGCTATAAGCTGGAACGTTGGGATTGGGCTTTGTTTTCTGAAATGTTGAAAAATGAAAAATATGCCATCAATCAGGAAATGCTGCGCCCATATTTCCAATTGGAAAAAGTGCGGGACGGAATTTTTTACCTGTTCGGAAGGCTTTATGATATAAAATTCGTTCAACGTACCGACATTCCCGTTTATCATCCCGACGTTTTGGTTTACGAAGTAGTTGACAAAATTTCCAAAAAAACTTGGGGTGTCCTTTATTTAGACTTTTTTCCGCGGAACAATAAAAGTTCCGGCGCTTGGATGACGTCTTTCAACAAACAATACAAGGAAAACGGCAAAGACATTCGCCCTCAGATTCAAATTGTTTGCAATTTTACCAAACCAACGCCTAAACAACCGTCGCTTTTGACTTTCGATGAATTTTCAACTTTCTTGCATGAGTTCGGCCATGCCATCCACGGATTGTTATCCGACGTAAATTATGGCGATTTATCGGGCACTTCGGTTTACCGCGATTTTGTGGAACTGCCTTCGCAATTGATGGAAAATTGGGCTACGCAGCGCGAATTTTTGGATATTGTTGCCGAACATTACGAAACCGGCGAAAAAATCCCACAAGTGTATATCGACAGAATTTTAGAAAGCGAGAAGTACAATGCCGGTTACTTTTTCGACCGTCAAATTGGGTTTGGCTTGCTTGACATGGCTTGGCACTCTATCGAAGATTCTGTCAGCATTTCGGTTGAAGAATTTGAGAAAAAGGCTTTGGCGCCAACGGATGTGCTTCCGCAGGTTCCGGGCTGCCTTTTAAGCACCAATTTCTCTCATGTTTTTGCCGGTGGATATGCAGCGGGATATTATGGATACAAATGGGCTGAGGTGTTGGAAGCAGATGTTTTTGCCCGTTTTCAAAAAAATGGCATTTTTGACAAAAAAACAGCCAAAGCACTGCGAGACAATATTCTTTCGAAAGGCGGAACCGAACACCCCATGAATCTCTATATCAATTTCATGGGACGTCGCCCCGATATGAATCCACTACTTATCAAAAGCGGATTTTTACCTGAAAAAAAATAATTAAAAAAATCAAATCAGATATGAAAATCAAATTATTAAGTATTTTATTCATTTTGTTTGCTTTTACCTCTTGCACCAAAGATTCTATTGACTTTGCTTTAACCGATTGGGTTGGAAACTGGGCAATTACCAACGAACAACCCAAAAATTTACTAACCAAAGCCTCTTTGGGCAATATCCGCGAAAATCCCACACAACCCAATACAGGTATCCTTATTTCCGGAAAGCTCTTTAATGCCGGAACAATGGAAATTCCGGGTACAGTTTCAGGAAATGCAGTTACATTTCATTCTGCAAGCAGCTATTACACTGTTTCAGGAACAGGCGAAATGACCGATGCCAATACCATTGAGTTTACATGGACTGTAAACGATGGCGCCGATGCAACAACTTACACGGGAACAGCCCGAAAACAATAATAAAAATCCCCTATAGGAAAAGGATTCAGCTTATGAAAAAAATTTATTCTATACTTTGCCTTTTAGTTATTTTGACTTTCGCTCAAAATAAAGTAAATGCCCAAAGTTTTAATGGGGGTATTAAAGCCGGCGCTACTTTCACCCAAGTTGACGGCGACGGCATGAGCGGCTTCCACAAAGCCGGATTCACCGGAGGAGGATTCATCAACTATTCTTTCACGGAACAAGTGATACTGCAAGGCGAACTTTTGTTTTCTATGAAAGGTTCGCGGGCAAGTTCCAAACAAAAACAAATCGGCGACGATTTACAAATCAATGCCAATTATTTCGACATTCCGATTTTGGTAGGTTTTCAGATTTACAAAAACTTTTGGATGCTGGGCGGAATTATGCCTTCGGTTTTGGTTACGGGAGACGAAACCATTAATGGACAACCACGTGTAGATTCACCCGGATTCAGCGATTTTGATTGTAGTTTTGCTGCCGCATTTAACTATCGTTTTTGGAAAAATCTTTCGGCAAGCTTCACATGGACTTACTCTTTCTTGAATATCCGCGATGGCGTTCAAAACGGTTACAGCCAGTTTTTATGGTTTCGTTACTGGGGGGAATTCAACAATGTGTTTGCGCTGACTTTGCAATATCATTTCCGTTAAAATCCAAGCATGAAAAAACAGAAAATTGTTATTGGCATTACCGGAGCGAGCGGTTCCATCTATGCGCAAAAAGTGATTGAGAAACTCAAAACTTTACCGGCACAAATAGAACAGGTAAATCTTGTGTTTTCCGATTGTGGAAAACAAGTTTGGAAACACGAAATCGGCGAACTCGATACTTCTGAATTGGGATTTTCCGTTTTCGAAAATTCGGATTTTTTTGCGCCTTTTGCTTCAGGTTCTTCCGATTTCGATTGTTTGTTGGTTTGTCCTTGTTCCATGGGTGCCTTGGGGCGCATTGCCAACGGATTTGCCAACGACCTGATTTCCCGCACTGCTGATGTTATGTTGAAAGAACGGAAAAAACTGATTTTAGTTTGTCGCGAAACGCCTTACAATCTCATTCATCTCGAAAACATGAAACAATTAACTTTGGCAGGCGCCGTTATTTTGCCGGCATCGCCAAGTTTCTACAGCAGACCCACTTCTATCGATGAATTGGTAAATACTGTCGTGGAAAGGATTTTAGCTCATTTAGGCTTGGAATCCGAACACTATTCCTGGAACAGCGGAAACAAAAACGGATTCTGATACTTTTCGTCCCCAATGCTCGATGCAGGGCCGTGTCCCGGAAAAGCCTGCGTATCATCGGGCAAAGTCAATAAATTTTCTTTGATGCTTTTCATCAGCGAATCGTAATCGCCTGTGGGCAAATCTGTTCTGCCTATACTTTGTTTGAAAAGTACGTCGCCGGTAATCACAAATTTCCCTTCTTCGGAGAAAAAGCAAAGGCTTCCTGCCGCATGTCCGGGAGTTTCCAAAACCTTCAATACAGAATTTCCAAAATAGATTGAAGAATCTTTCTCTATAAATTCTTTGGGAAGCGCATTCAAAGCTTCATCCGAAACTGTAAAACCCATAAGAGAGCCTGTAGCTTCGGCTTGTCTCAAAAACGGGACTCCGTCTTTGTGCATGCTTACAGGCAATTGGTATTTATTGCTTGCAAAGGCAAGCCCGGCAATATGGTCGATATGTGCATGAGTCAACAATATTTTGACAGGTTTTAGTTGGCGTTTTTCCAAAAAACTGTCCAAAGAATCTTCTTCGCGTTTGGAACCACAAGCCACATCCACCAACACACATTCATGCGTTTCGTCCCAAACCACATACGTATTTACTTCAAAATGATTGAACGCTATTTTTTCTATCGTTACCATATCTTTTGTGTTTTATAATAAATCCAATTCCTATTTCACATTTTCTAATTTTTTTGCCTCATTCCACCATACATCCATTTCGGCAAGTGTCATTTCGGACAGGCTTTTATTTTCTACCAAGGCTTTTTGCTCCAAATATTGAAACCTTTTTTTGAATTTTTTGTTTGTTTTTTCCAAAGCATCTTCGGGGTTTACATCAATAAAACGAGCATAGTTTATCAGCGCAAAAAGTAAATCGCCAAATTCCATTTCTTTTTTTTCCTTCGATTCATTTTTGCAGATTTCTTCCTGTAATTCCTGCATTTCTTCTTGTACTTTTTCATAAACCTGTTCTGTGGTTTCCCAGTCGAAGCCCACTCCCCTCGCCTTTTCCTGCATGCGATGCGCTTTTACCATGGCCGGCAAAGAATTCGGAACGCCTTCCAAAACAGATTTCCGGCCTTCTTGCAATTTAATTTTTTCCCAATTGCTTTTCACATCTTCTTCGTCATTCACCTTTGTATTCGAATAAATATGGGGATGGCGGCGGATTAATTTTTCGCAAATCCCTTCAATCACAGACACAATATCAAAGAGGTTTTGCTCTTCTCCAATTTTCGAATAAAAAACAATATGCAACAAAATATCGCCCAGCTCTTTTTTTATCTCATCATAATCCTTTTCTACAATGGCATCCGACAGTTCATAAGTTTCTTCAATAGTCAGATAACGAAGGCTTTCCAACGTCTGCTTTTTGTCCCAGGGACATTTTTCGCGCAATGTATTTAGAATTTCCACCAATCGCTCAAACGATGTTCCTATTTCACTCATCTTCTTCTTTTTAGGAAACAGCATTCGCCATTTCTATTATTTTATTGTAATCAATTTTTTGCATGCAATTGAAATGCCCTTTCGGACATTCCTTAAAACCCAATTTGCTACACGGACGGCATTTTAAGCCTCTTACTTCCATAATTGTCGAAAGGTTTTCTCTCCCTGCCGGCAAATAAGGGTACATTCCAAATTCGGGGACCGTGTTGCCCCAAAGAGAAACTATTTTTTTCTGCAAGGCAGCAGAAATATGCATCAAACCTGTGTCGGGCGTAATTACCAATACCGATTTTTGCAAAATCAAAGCCGATTGATTCAGCGAAAATTTTCCGCAAGCATTGAACACATAAGGCATTTCCTCAAAGCAGATAGAAGAAATCCGTGCGGCATCCTTTTCATCACCCAGCAAGACAACAGGTTTTTGGATACGTTTCAGAAGAAATTCTATACGTTCCACAGGAATTTGCTTGGTGCCATGTTGCGCACCACAAGCAATGGCCACAAACGGATTTTTGAATATTTCGGGTAATTCCACAGATTCTTCTTTCAGGAAAAAATCCAAGCCCAAACCATCGTTTTGTATCAGCAACGGTTGGGCCGCTTGAAAATACCTGTCCACAACGGAAAGTTTCGGCATACAATTCCATTTTGTATGCACCAAAAGCCATTTGCGAATATTCAACTTGGAAAAACTTCTCGAAGGGCACGACAAAGCCATTCGGATTCTTCGCGAACGCAAATTCCTTTGCAAATCAATCACAAAATCGAAATGCTCTTTTTTTAGCAATTCAACCAATTCCGGCAAATTTCCTTTTTGATACAGATATAGCTTGTCGATATAAGGGTTTTGGGAAAGAAACTGCTCATTAAACGGTTTTGTAAGAAAATGGATTTCCGCTTGGGGATATTGTTTTTTCACACAACGGATTACCGGCGTAGTGAGAACCACATCGCCAATAGAACTAAACCGTATGATTAAAATCTTTTTCAAATTGAATTTCAAACCTGTTATTGCTTTGCAAAGGTAAGAAAATTTGAGGGGTTAGGAAATGAATATATTTTATTAAAACAAAAATGCCAAGTAGCTTTGCTACTTGGCATTTTTGTTTTAAATTATTTACTAATCTAAATTAATAAACAATTACATCTACTCTACGATTCAATTTGCGGTTCGCTTCAGTATCGTTAGGATAAAGAGGTTCTGTATCGCCTTTAGACACAACAGAGATTCTCTTTTCTGCAATACCTTTTTCAACCATGTATGCTTTAACAGCTTTTGCACGTTGCAAACCTAATGAATAGTTAGCATCTGTACTACCTAAATTACAAGCATGACCTACCAACATTACTTTTCTGTCTTCCTTTTTAAGTAATTCAATTTTACTGTCGGCAACAGCTTTTTGCTCAGCTGTAAGCGGAGTAAATGTACCGGTAGCATAGTTGTCTATAACACCAGTATATACTTTGGTTTTTTCAGGAGCAATATTGCTTTCAACTTGTTTTTGTTTAGCTTCTTCTACGGCAGCTTTTGCAGCAGCAATTTGAGCTTCGGCAGCTTTTTGAGCAGCTTCGGCAGCAGCTTTTTGAGCTTCAGCAGCTTGGGCAGCTTTATCAGCAGCTTGAGAAGCTTTGTTTGCAGCCTCTACAATAGCTTGTGCTTCAGGGCCTAGTTCAGCTTCTTTCTTTTGACGTTCAGCAATCATTTTTCCGGCGCCAAAAGATATTTTCACTTTTAATCCGGCAGCCATCAAATTCAACTTATCTGCGTATGTTGTTTGTGTCACTCCGTCATTAGAATAAGAAGATCCTAAGATTGAATTTTGACTCATTTCAACATAACCGCTTTCACGAACATCATTGTTGTATGAAACTAGCTGTTTGTCGCGATCTCCATCATAGATATCATTGAATCCATAATCGAAATAAAGACCTGTGTACAAAGCCCAACGATCGCTCAATTGCCATTTTACACCGGCTTCTACCGAAGCCATAATAGCCAATTTCAAGCTAAGGTCTTGAGCCGTTCCTTGATATTGGTAAGAGCCAAAACCTTCAATAGGATATTCCTCACCTCTAGGTCCAACAATAAATTGGCTATTAGGACCTGAATACTGAGGATAATATCCTGAGATATCATAAGATCCTTCACCTTCATATTTACCCGAAAGTGGAATACCAAATTTCACCCCTGCCGCAGCATAAAATTTATGCTTTGCAGTTGTTTGAAATTGAACCATCAAAGGGATGTTTAAATAAGTGGCTCTTTGCTTTTCTTCATAGTTATTGAAATCTGACAAAAGTATGAAACTGTCACCAAATTCATCTGTAAATCCCGATTGTTGAGAACTTTTTTGCGGTAATTTAGCTTTAGCATTATAAAAAGCCATTTCCACACCTGTTCCTACGCCCCATTGTGGATGAAAGAAGAATGTATAGCCTGCGCCAAAATTTCCTCCCCATCCCATAGTATGACTACCTTCAGACAATTTGTATTCCAAACTGGAAATACCACCACCGCCACCAAAAGTAATTTCATGCCTTGTTTGTTGCGCTTGAACAGTTGCCGTGCCTACTGCTAAAAGACAGATTGCTGATAAAATTATTTTTCCTTTTTTCATTTGTTTATGTTTTTTCTATTATACATTATAAAAGTAAACAAGCATATAGCAAGTAATTTCTTTTAAGAAAGGAATTTGAGGGGGAAAATTCCCCCTCAAAAATCCTTGCTATTGCATTTATTTAACAATTACTTTAGCAGAGTTTTCATATCCATCAGCAGTTACGTTAATTACGTAAGTTCCTGGTGTAGTTGGCATTTCAACTGTAGTTGCATTTCCTGTGGCAGGAATTGTTGACATTAACTGACCACGAACGTTGTAAACTTTCATAATCATATTAGTTAAGTCTTTTTCAGATTGTTCAACTTCTACTTGAACAGCCTCGCCACCTTGTACAGGGTTAGGATAAACTACAAACTTAGGCGCTACTCTGGCTTGACCACCAACAACTGGACAAGTGCGAACTCTTTCACCATTGTAAAGAGCGCTTACACAATATTCAGAACCAGAAATCAAGTTTGCACCGAATGCATTTGTTTGGTTTACAGCACCGGCTACAGCTTCATTGTTAATGTACCATTGGAATGTACCTGCATTATCAACAACAGCATATCCATTGTTAGCAGGATTTGCATTAAATCCTAAGAAACCATTTTTAATAACGATAGCTTCTTTTGGAAAGCGTTGTTCCAACTTAATAGTATATGTTTTCATTTCGCCTGTATTTCCATTTTCAGGAGTTACAGTAATATTAACAATATACATACCTGGTTCTTTTACATCTAAAGTACCTGTATGAGTAGCAGATCCATTAGTAAATGTAACTTTTGAACTTGCAACAGTTGCATGAGCTTCTGTTTTCACTTCAATGTTTGCAGTTTCTGTTCTTGGATCGCAGCTTAAACCTGCTGTAAGAGTTGTACTACTATTATACAATCCATTATCGAATGTATATTCTGTACCATTAACAACAACAGAATGAATTGTTGCATCTGAACTCAAGGCTCTTACTGTAACATTTACAGGATTGCTTTCAGCTCTTCCGCAAGAACTTTCTATGAAATAAACTAATGTTTTTCCGTTGTCAGCTGAAGTTAATGTTGTTGTAGCAGGGTTGAATGATTGACCGCCTAACAACCAACCTTTGCTGATTTCGGTAGAACCGCGCATATCAACAGTAGGAGTTGTAACAGTTAATTTTTCACCGGCTGTTACAGCAGCTGGAGTTGCCAATGTTCCAATAACAGGAGTTTGGTTTACTGTGATAGTAGCAACGCTTACGCTGCGAGATATACCACATTCAGTAACTACATTGTAGCCTAATACTTTACCATTGTCAACAAAATTAAGTTTGGTAGTGGTAGGATCAAAATCATTACCATTTAATGTCCAACCTTCTTTTGTTACAGCAGAACCTCTTAATGTTATTGATGGTTTTACCGGAGTTGCAATAAATCCACCTTCACAAACTGAAATGCCTGCAGTTTCAAATGTTCCCACAACAGCTGTATCATTAACAGTTATAGCTACTGCATTGCTGGTATCGTTACCGCAAGTAGAAGAAGCTACATATTTCAATAATGCACCATTGTTTGCATAAGTTACTACAGTTGCAGGTGTAATTACTGCATTTCCTAAAATCCAACTTCCTGTAGAAGCTGCGCCTTTTACTGTTACAGTAGGTTCGGTAGGATTCAATGCATTGCCTGAGCAAACTGCTGCTGGTGCAGAAAGTGTTGCTACTTGTGGTTTTGCATTTACAGTAATAGTTACTTCGTTGCTAAATGTATTACCACAATCAGCTGCAACATGGCATTTCAATTTTTTGCCATTATCAGCATAAGTCAATACAGTTGAAGATGTGATAGTAGCATTGTCTAACAACCATCCTGTATATGTAATGGTAGAACCATTAGCAGTTACAGTAGGAACAGTTAATGCAAGTGAACCACCTTCGCAGATTGCAGCAGGTGCTGTAATAGCAGCAATGGTAGGTGCTTTGTTAACTGTAATAATAGCTGTGCTTGTACTGGTAGTAGTACCACAATCTGTAGTTACCATGTAACCTAATGATTTACCACTATCGGCCATAGTAAGCTGAGTATTGGTAAAGTCAAAATAGTTACCATTCAAAGTCCAACCTTGTTTAGTAACAGATGAACCTTTAGGAGTTACAGTAGGAGCTACAGCAGGAGTAGCAATGTATCCATTTTCACAAACAGAAATAGCTGTTGCAGCAAATGTTCCGACATCTGCTTTATCATTAACAGTAATAGCTACTGCATTGCTGGTATCGTTACCGCAAACAGATGAAGCTACATATTTCAATAATGCGCCATTGTTTGCATAAGTTACAGTAGGTGTAGCAGTAACAACTGCATTTCCTAAAATCCAACTTCCTGTTGAAGCTACGCCTCTATTTGTTACAGTAGGAGCTGTAAGACTCAATGCATTATTTGAGCAAACTGCTGCTGGTGCAGAAAGTGTTGCTACTTGTGGTTTTGCATTTACAGTAATAGTTACTTCATTGCTATAAACAGTACCACAATCAGCTGCAACTTGGTATTTCAATTTTTTTCCATTATCAGCATAAGTCAATACAGTTGAAGATGTAATAGTAGCGCCATCTAACAACCATCCTGTAGATGTAATGGCAGAACCATTAGCAGTTACAGTAGGCTCAACTAAAGTAGCGCCAAAAGAATTACCTTCGCAGATTGCAGCAGGTGCTGTAATTGCAGCAATAGTAGGAGCTTTGTTTACGGTGATAGCAACTTCATTGCTCATAGTGTCGCCACAAGCAGAAATAACAACGTATCTCAATTTAGCACCATTATCTTGTTCTTTAACAGGAGTAGCAAGGTTGAATGCAGTACCATTCAAAGTCCATCCTTGGCTGGTAACGTTTGTACCACGCAAAGTAACTACAGGAGCTACAGGAGCAATAGTAGTTCCAGCACAAACTGCTGCCGGTGCTGTAATTGTTCCTACTAATGGTTTTGCATTAACAGTAATAGCAACACCTTCGCTCAAAGTAGTTCCACAAGAAGTTTCTACACTGTAATATAACAATTTATTGTTATCAGCATAAGCAACCGGTACATTAGGATTGAAATCATCAGTACCAAGTATCCATTTAGTTGTATAGCTACCGGCAGGAGTTACTGTAGGAGCTACCGGAGTAATTTTACTTCCTTCGCAAACTGCTGCAGGAGCTACCACAGGAGCAATAAGAACATTGCTTGCTTTTACAGTATAAGTAAAGAATGTTTCAGCGCTTTCACATACAGTTCCGGGATAGTATGCTTTTACAGCGTATGTTGCTGTTCCGGCTTCTGTTGTTGTGAATGAAGCAAAGTTTTCAACATCGCTTGCTCCCATTAATGAACCAATATCATCGCCACTTACAAAACGCCATGCATATTTAACCGGCTCGCTGTCATTCAAATTAGTTTTGAATGCCACTTCGGATGTTGCTGAATTTGCACAGTATGATTTGTTAGCAACACCTTGTATTGTAATTTCAGGACGAACAGTAATAGTGAAATCAGTAGAATCCATAACGTTGCTACCTGTACCTATGTTAAGTTCGGCCACTACTCTATAAGTTGCAGTCAATGTTTTAACATCTTTATTGATAGGTGTTGAAGTCCACATGTATTGACCATTTTGGATTTGAACGTCTGATAATTGTCCATTGCTTAGGCCGTTAATATTATCTCCACTCACTTTTTTCCAAGAAATCTTAGTAGCTGCATTGGTGTAGAATTCTACATTCATTGTGCTTTTGCTACATACAACTTGATCTTGTACTTCAACTACGCCAACTTCAGGAATTACACTCATCTTGAAGAATTTAGGTTCTCCAGGACAGTTACTACCATTTTTATAGCTATAGAATGGAGTTACTTTGTATTCTGCTACCAATGTTTTGGTTCCATTGTTTTTAGCTGTAAATCCGGGGATGAAATTTGTTCCGGTTTCTTCGTTGTTCAATCCTAAATCATCACCTGAAATACGTTCCCATTCGTAACGGGTAATTCCGTCTTCCAAATCGGTAGTACCGGAGAAATAGAAATCTGCTACAACTTCGCCATTCCTATAAATAGGATTGTGAGGAACTGAAACCACTGAAGGAACAGGATTGATAGCAATTACCAAATCTACCGTGTCGCTTGCAGCGCAGATATTGCCAAATTGGTCAATAACGGCTTTAAATACGCTGAACGGAACAAAACCTGTTTGGTTCAAAGGTTGGCCGGTCATGATTTGAGTAGGATGAATCAATAAACCTTGTCTTGTATTAGTAGGACGTTGGTCGTTCATTTCTAAGGAAACATTATCTCCGTTT
>JAVBMO010000158.1:0-21716 GCA_031552355.1 Bacteroidales bacterium
AAAAATTTTTCGACTATATTTGTATGTTGCATATTTGTAAGTTGTTTTTATATTTACTTGAAAATCAAATATAAAATTACAACTTTTTATTCAAATATGCAACTCTTTTATCTTTTTTCTTACATCGAACTCAGGTTTTTAGAAATAAATACCCTCAACCTACCAAAAAAAGAAATTTAGACAACCTCTAAGAAAAAGACAAAAAAGAAACCCTTAACAAAAGAGGATAAAAAGCAAAATCAACGAATATCATCTGTAAGAATAACCATTGAAAATATCATTCGGGAAGTAAAAACATTCAGGATTATTGCCGAAAAATATCGCAACAGAAGAAAACAATTTGCCCTCAGATTTAATCTAATCGCTGCTATCCATAACCTTAATCTAACTTACAAATGATTTCCCGAAGAGGTCTAATAAATCATTGTTTTTGAATAATGTAATTTCTTTTTACTGGAAACGTAAAATCATAGAACAGTTTCGTTTATTAAAAGAGTTTTTAATTTCATTTTAATCCTTTTTATGAATAGAATTGACAGCTTACTCATTCCACAAAAACATGTACCTTTGTAGCAGATTAATACACAAGCAGAATGGATAATTTAAAATATAATCAAAGGGGCGTCTCTGCTTCCAAAGAAGATGTTCACAAAGCTATAGAAAAGATAGATAAGGGGTTATTCCCCAAAGCTTTTTGCAAATTGATTCCCGACCAACTGACCCATGACGAAAACTATTGCATTGCCATGCATGCCGACGGTGCAGGTACCAAGTCTTCGCTGGCTTATCTGTATTGGAGGGAAACCGGCGATATGAGTGTTTGGAAGGGTATTGCCATTGACGCCATTGTCATGAATATCGACGATTTGCTTTGTGTGGGAATTACCGACAACATTTTGCTGTCTTCGACCATTGGGCGCAACAAAAACCTGATTCCCGGCGAAGTCATTGCGGCTATCATTAATGGGACTGAAGAGTTCCTGGCGGAATTGCGTTCCTACGGAATCAACATTCATTCCACCGGAGGAGAAACCGCCGACGTGGGCGATTTGGTTCGTACCATTATTGTGGATTCCACAGTTACAGCACGTATTAAACGGAGTGACGTCATTTCGAACGACCGCATTAAGGCAGGCGATGTCATTGTGGGATTGAGTTCCTCGGGACAGGCTTCGTATGAGAAAGCGTATAACGGCGGAATGGGCAGCAATGGATTGACTTCGGCGCGCCACGATGTGTTTGCGAAAACCTACGCAAAAAAATATCCTGAAACATTCGACCCTCAATTGTCCGATGCGGTGGTTTATTGCGGAAACCGCCAATTGGCCTCGCCTACCGAAGTATCCGGTGTGGATGCAGGGAAAATGGTCTTGTCGCCAACAAGAACTTATGCCCCAATTATTAAAGAAATATTGGAAAAACACCGTTCCAAAATCAACGGAATGGTACATTGCAGCGGGGGAGCACAGACCAAGGTTTTGCATTTTATCGATAAACTGCATGTGATAAAAGACAATCTATTTCCCACTCCGCCTCTTTTCAAGATGATACAGGAAGAATCGGGCACACCCTGGCAGGAAATGTACAAAGTCTTCAATATGGGGCACCGCATGGAAATTTATACCGACGAAGAAACCGCCAAAGAGATTATGGCTATTTCCAAATCCTTTAATGTCGATGCACAGATTGTAGGCCGCGTGGAAGCTTCGGAACAAAAGCAGGTAAGCATCCTGTCTGAATACGGAACATTTTTATACAATTAAGAAGAGAGCTTTTTTCAATTATAAATGATCGGGGGTAAAAGGCTTTGGTGTTCTTTTGCCCTTTAGTTTTTGTTTTTTTATTATGAAAAGAATAGAAGTAATGGCGCCTGTGGGTTCCTACGAATCCTTGATGGCTGCAATTGAAGCCGGCGCCGATTCGGTATATTTTGGGGTGGAACAACTCAATATGCGGTCCAAGTCCGCCAATAATTTTACGCTGACCGATTTGCAAAAAATCACCCAAATTTGCAAAGAACAAGACGTTAAAACCTACCTCACGCTGAATACCATTATCTATGACAGCGAGATAGAGCAGATGAAAAGCATTGTGGATGCTGCCAAAGCAAACGGCATTTCGGCCATTATAGCCGCCGATATGGCCGTTTTGAACTACGCCCATTCGGTGGGCATGGAGTTGCATTTGTCCACCCAATGCAATGTGAGCAATGGCGAAGCGGTTCGTTTATATTCGCAATTTGCCGATGTGGTGGTTACCGCTCGCGAATTGAGCCTGAAACAGGTTTCGGATATTGTCCGTTTTATTGAAGAAAACCAGATCAAGGGACCTTCGGGACGCTTGGTCGAAATAGAGATTTTTGTACACGGGGCTTTGTGTATGGCGGTTTCGGGGAAATGTTATATCAGTCTGGACAATGCCAATTCTTCGGCCAACCGCGGAGCTTGCCTGCAATATTGCCGCCGCCAGTACAAAGTTTCCGACTACGATTCGGAAATAGAGCTGATGGTGGACAATAAATACATCATGTCGCCCAAGGATTTAAAAACCATCGACTTTTTGGACAAAGTCCTGAACGCCGGAGTGCGGGTGCTGAAAATTGAAGGGCGTGGCCGTCCGGCGGAATATGTCCGCGAAGTGGTTTCGTGCTACAAAGAAGCTGCCCTGGCTTATGAACAGGGAACTTTTACCCAAGAAAAGGTAGAAGAATGGAATACCCGCTTGAAAAAAGTGTATAACCGTGGATTTTGGGATGGCTATTATTTGGGAAGAAAAGTGGGGGAGTGGACAGAAAAATACGGTTCTTTGGCTACCAAAAAGAAAATTTATATCGGGAAAATCACCAACTATTTCAAGGATTTGAATGTGGCGGAAATCAAAATGGAAACCCACGATATGGCTGTGGGCGAAACCATCCTGATTATGGGCGAAACCACCGGTGTTTACGAAGACACCCTTCAAGAAATCCGTGTAGATTTGAAACCTGTGGACAAAACTGTAAAAGGCGAAATGTGTTCCATAAAAACTTCCAAAATTGTTCGTCGAAATGATAAAGTTTACAAATGGGTGGATGTGGAAGAGGAATTTTAATATTTTCCTCTATACCAGTTGGGTTAATTAATTGTATTTCATGTGATTAGATATTCAAGCCTCGCAGAACTTAAATCAGCGAGGTTTGAACAATAGAAATTAAAAGCAGTTTGACACAAACTAATAAAGGGTTGAGTCCCTTTTGTAATTCCATCTTACAACTCCATTGCCGAAAGTTCAGCCGCCGAGAGGGCAAAATCTCTCTCTGCTTCAAGGGTGTTGGTCATGGAAGTATAGTAGTATTCTATTTCCTGCAAATAAATTAGCATCGAAATTTCTCCGGCATCTAATGCTTTTTTCAACAGGGGCTCATTATTGTAGGCCGAAAAAGCCGCCCGGTATTTCACCGCGGTTCTTTGTAAATTCGAAGCATTCAGATACATCCGTTGAAGGTCATTGTAGAACTGCATTTTACTGTCTGCCAATACCGATTCGGAAGCTTTTAATTGTGCTTTGGCCTGCTTTGCACGATTTTTGTTTTCCCATAGAGGAACAGACATCCCTACAGTAACTCCGCGCAAATTATCATCTACCGTATTCTCGCTCATATAGCCTGCAAAAAACTTAGGCCACCACATAGATTTATTCAATTTCACCTGTTGCCGTTCAATTTCAATTTGTTGGGTCACATATTGCAAAACAGGACTTTTTTCTTCAGCTTGCGAAAGCCATTCATCGAAATTGGCAGGAAAGGCTTGCGCCGGATAAATAGTTTCATCGAATAGAATTTCTTTTCCGCCATTCAAGCGTTTGAGTTCTACCAAACGACTCTTACGTTCTGTTTCTATTCGATCCACTTCACCCTGAACCATAATCAAATTCAATTGAGCCTTATTACTTTCCAAAATATTAGCAGCCCCTTTGTCTAAGCGGGTTTTATAGGTTTTTGACATCTGTTCGGCATTCTGCAAACGCAAACTGTATTCCTTTGCCAAGGCATTAAAATACACCAGCTCAATACAAAGTTTTTTGGCTGAAAGCAAGAGATTTATTCTCTCGGCTTTATATTGCAAATCGATATTGGCATTTTCTAAATTAGACAGTTTGCTGCGATGACTGTAAACCGTGGGGAAGTCGAACGACTGGGTAACGGTAAAATCGATACGGTTCCCTGCCGAAGCAGGGTTTCCCCACAAATAATGGAATTCTACTTCGGGATTGTCAGGGAAAATACCTGTACGATTATTCAACTTTTGGGCATCCATTTGTTCACGCAAAGCATTTAAGGTAAAACTATTGGTTTCTATTTCTTTCAAAACAGACTCGTAAGTGCTTTGGGCTATTAAAGGAATGGAAATCAGGGAAAATATAAGACTTATCAATATTTTTTTCATTTTATCGGACTTGTTTTAAGATAGTTCAATAATAATTTTCTTTTTCGAAAAACTTAACAGGTTTCTGAAACCTGTTAAGTTTCAGTATTTATTCTTTCGCCTTCCGTTTTGCGTTTCTTTTTTGCAACATTTCATATACAATCGGCACAACATAAATATTTAACAACGTGGATGTCAGCAAACCGCCCAAAACTACTACTGCCATAGGGCTTTGAATTTCATTGCCCGATTTATCTCCGTTTATGACCAAAGGAATCAATGCCAAACCTGCTGTCAGGGCCGTCATCAAAATCGGATTCAAGCGATCTAAGGAACCCTGCATAATGGTTTCTCGCAAAGGAAGATTCTCCTGCTGCATGTGCTTGTATTTTGAAATCAGCAGAATGCCGTTACGTGTGGCAATTCCGAAAAGCGTAATAAAGCCGATAATGGACGGAATGCTCACAATGCCTGAAGTAAAAAACACGGCAAACACGCCACCAATAAGCGCCAAGGGTAAGTTCAACAATACAATTCCTGC
Source organism: Bacteroidales bacterium (assembly GCA_031552355.1). Classification (GTDB taxonomy): domain Bacteria; phylum Bacteroidota; class Bacteroidia; order Bacteroidales; family P3; genus JAVBMO01. The sequence goes on from JAVBMO010000158.1 coordinate 4,945, forward strand.
TAAATTCAAGCTTTTGAATTCGCCATATAAAAGCAAAAAGATAATGGCAATGGCCAGCAAAGACGTCATAAAAAGTGTTCTAGAGGCTTTGGAAGCGCTTTCAAACTGGCCCCCATATTCGATATGATAGCCTTCGGGTAGTTTAATTTCTTTTTCCACATTTGTTTTAATGTCTTCCACCACGCTTTTTAGGTCTCGCCCCGATACGTTGGCAGAAACTACAATTTTACGTTGCACATTTTCGCGGCTGATCGAATTAGGCCCCCCCACCGAAACAATTTCTGCCACCTCTTCCAAAGGGACTTTTGTACCATCTTCGGCATCAACCAAAGCCGATTTTACTTCTTCAATGCTTTCTGTATAATTTTTATTCAACCGTAAAATTAAATCAAAACTCCGCTGACCTTCGTAGATTTCAGCAAGTTTTTCGCCGGAAAAGGCCAATTCTACAAAATGATTAAACTCTTCGACCGTAATGCCGTATTTTGCCAACATTCTTCTATTTGCTCGAATTTGCAATTGAGGTGTTTCTGTTTGCTGTTCTACGCTTACATCTACCAATCCATCAATATCCTGAACGGAGTTTTTCAAACGATTTCCCAACATAAAAAGCTGGCTCAAATCCGGTCCGAAAATTTTTATAGCAATATTAGCACGGGTTCCCGAAAGCATATGGTCTATACGGTGTCCTAAAGGCTGTCCTACGGTTGCCGCCACACCGGGAATAGCTGCCAAAGTAGCTCTTACATCTGCCATGAAAGCTTCTTTGTCACGGTCTTTCAATTCGAAACTCAGGTCTATTTCAGCACTGTTCGTAGCTTGTGAATGTTCGTCAAGTTCTCCCCGTCCGGTACGCCGCGCGGTGTGAGTCACTTCGGGAATTTTCAATAATTCGGTTTCCATCAGATTCCCTAAATGATTACTTTCTTCCAAAGAAACACCGGGCTTGGTTACAGCAGAAATGGTTAAAGAACCTTCATTGAAATCGGGCAAAAAACTTTGTCCCATTGTAAAAAACATAGCTACAGAAACAACAAACAGCACCAATGCAGGAATTAAGACTTTCTTCTTATTTTCCAAAGTCCACTGCAATGATTTTTCATAAATAACAGAAAGTTTACGGGCAAGCCAGCTGTCTTTTTCTTTCCTGTTAAGATATTTTTCGTTGGAAAGTATCATTTTACAAAGTAAAGGCGTAAGGGTCATGGCTACAATCAACGACATAAATAGCGAAACAATAAATGTAACCCCTAACGGTTTCAGCATGCGGCCTTCCATTCCCGAAAGAAAAAACAAAGGAATAAACGCTACAATAATAATCAACGTAGCATTGAGAATCGAAGCACGAATTTCGCGAGAAGCATCGAACACAACGGTAAAAACGGACTGACGTTTTTCCTTGGGCTTTTGATGATTTTGCCTCAGTCGCTTATAGACATTTTCCACATCAATAATCGCATCATCGACCAAAGACCCAATGGCAATACACATACCACCTAAAGTCATCGTATTGATATTCATTCCCAAGACATGCAATACAATGAGCGTTCCCAATAAGGAAAGTGGAATGGCAATAATGGAAATGATTGTGGTGCGGAAGCTCCCCAAAAACAAAAACAGAATGATGACAACAAACAAAGCTCCTTCGACAAGCGCTCGCCCGACATTGTTTACCGACGTTTCTATAAAATCGGCCTGACGAAAAATCTTAGTGTCCATTTTAACATCTTTCGGCAAAGATTTTTGAATGTCTGCCAAGCGCTTTTCTATATTTTCGGTTACATTCAGCGTATTTATGTTCGGTTGTTTGGAAATGGACAAAATAATAGCAGGCTTGGCGTTTTGCGAAGCATACCCCATTTTTATCCCACTTCCTATTTTTACTTCTGCCACATCCGACACCACGACAGGTTTCCCATTTACGCTTTTAACGAAAGTAGCTCCTAATTCGTCGAGATTGTTGGTACGCGCCATTCCACGCAAAGCATATTCATTGCCGTAGTCACGAATTACACCACCCGAAGAATTCGTGCTGATCGTGCTTGCTGTTTGTGCCAATTCATCCATTGAAACCCCGTAGAGCTGCATTTTTTGCGGGTCGGCAAGAATTTGGTATTGTTTATAGTCGCCACCGATAATGGTAACCTGAGACACACCTCCGGTAGCCAAAACGGCAGGTTTTACAACCCATTCGGCCAAAGTCCGCAAGTCCATCAATGAAGTTGAATCGGCTTGCAAGCCCACAAACAAAATTTCGCCCATTACACTGGACTGGGGCGCCAGCTCGGGAACCACCTCTTTAGGCAAAACATTGGTAAGTGTAACCATTTTTTCACTTATGATTTGACGGGCTTTAAATACATCGGTACCCCAGTCAAATTCCACCCAAACAAAAGAATACCCTTGCATGGATGCAGAACGTACACGGCGTACATCGGTTGCACCGTTTACCGCCGTTTCAATATGGAAGGTGACCAAACGTTCCACCTCTTCTGCCGACATTCCAGCGGCATCGGTCATTACAACCACTGTCGGAGCTGTGAGGTCGGGAAAAACATCCACGTCCATCCTTTGAGCGATAAAAATTCCGCCAATGGTCAACAGCACCGCTCCCAATAATATAAAGAACTTATTATTAAGAGAAAACTTTATGATTCTATTCAACACAGTATTAAAATTTTAAATTCTTAATTTTGAATTTTGAATGAGGTCAAAATTCATTTTATTCGATTTCTACAAAAGTTGGCAATTGAAAATTCAGAATTTCTAAATCTGTTTTTGCTTAATTTGTAAGGTTTTGATGATAGATGTCAGAATATTGATAATATCGTCTATATCTTTTAAATAAGGAGAGTAATCCAAAGAGACCAATTGACTTTTCTCCAACAGTAGAAGCCAATATCTTGTTTCTCTCGCTTCCTTAGAGGCTATTGATAATTTATGAATAAAATCATTTGTTGATTGAGCTGCAGTCGATTCTTCTATATTTGCACCAATGCTTGTTCCACTTCGTAATAATTGCTTGGACAAAGCAAATTCCTTATTTTCTGTTAGAATTTTGTATAAAGAAATTATCTTTAACGCAAAATCAAAACTTCTTTCTTTTATAATATTGTCTTTTTTCATCTATTGGAATAATTTTAAATTCTTAATTTTGATCAAAATCCATTTGATTTCTACAAAAGTTGGCAATTTAAAATTTTGAATTTTGAATTCAAAATTTCTCAGTGTGCGTGTCCTGCGTGAGCATCCAGTTCACCTGCTGCTTGGGCGAGTTTTACCAAGGTTGCGCCTTTGCTAACCACTCTTTCGCTTTCGGAAATACCGGATAATATTTCGGTATTGATTCCGTCTGTTACACCTTTTTCAATAAGACGTTTTTCGAAAAGTTCGGGAGTGAGTTGGACAAAAACAAAATAATTGCCCATTTCTTCAACAATAGCTGTTTTGGGAACTGTCAAAGCTTCTTGATTGGTTTGTGTTTTGATATACATTTCTACAAAGCTTCCGGGCAATAATCCCACGCTGTTTTTCACCCGAAACATAACGGGAATCAAAGGATTCTCTTCATCGGCAGATTTTCCGAAAGAAAGGATTTTTCCGTTCAATTCCTGCAGTGTATAGGTTTTGTCGGTGTTCATTACATGGATATTTGCCGAAACAATTCCCGGCAACATAGGCAAATATCTCGATTGCACTTCAGCTTTGATAAGCAATTCCTTGTTTTGAGACACCATAAGCACCGCTTTTCCGGCTTCTACATATTCGCCGTTTTGCACCAGCAGTTGGGTAATGAATCCACTCATAGGCGAAGTTATCGTTTGTTTTCCTGAAGCGAAATTTTTACGGAGATTGTTGTACACCGCTTCTGCATTGGAAAATTCGGTCTTGGCATTCAGCAGTTCGCTTTCTGAAACAATGCGGTCTTTGGCCAACTCTTTTTTACGTTCATACTCGATTTTGGCTTTGTTGTATTCGCTCTGTGCTTCGCTGTAACGCACACTCAGATTATTGTCGGCTGTGCCGCTGCCGTCTATCGAAAAAAGGCCTTGTCCGGCCGAAACAGCCCTCCCTTCCACAATGTTGTTATCCTGAAAACGGACAATGCCGCCCATCTTCGCCGTAACAATTTGGGCATCGCCCTGAGCCGGAAGAATTTGCGCCGTAGTTTTTATCATTTGTCCAAACGGTTCCCGTTTCGCTTGAGCTGTCGCAAAATCGATTTTCCAACTTTGTTCTTTGGTAAAAACAATTCCGTTGTCGGCATCTATTTCTGCATCTGCCGCAGCATGTTGGGCTTCGTGCTCATCGGCAAAAACTTCAATGTTTTCAATAAAAACCGTTGAAGAACCTTCTGTGGTTGTAATTCGGAAAGAAAGATGCCCTTTCCCGGCCACAACAGGTTTCAAAGAAAATTGGTAAATTCCTTTTCGGACAGCTTTGTCCAAAGTTTGCCCAATACTGTCGGCGCCAACGACCAAACTTGCTGTAACTGTTCCTTGAGCCAATGGTTTAAAGTTTTCCAAAAGGGAAATATGTGTTAGAATTTCGCTTTCTTCGCCTACAGAAAAAGGTGTTGCTTCGGCAAAAATTTCATATTCTTCGCTATACGCCGTCAATACAAGTTTTTCGTCGTGATTGTGAGCGTCGTTTTCTTTTTCGGGATGCTGGTGAGTGCACGAAGCAAAACCTGCGAAAACCAGCATCAGAATTGAATATTTTACTATTTTCATTTGTTTGTTATTTATTGTTTTATTCTTCTTTTTTGGCAATAATGCAAATTGATTTTTGGCGTTCAATTTCAAATACTTGTTCAATCTTGAACCCATTTTCCCGCGTTAGATTTTCGATTTCTTCAAGAGTGTATTTCGAAAATCCGTATTGGGTCATTGGCAATTTATCCAACCACTGTTTAGCATACAGGACATTTATAAAAATGCTGTTAGGCTTCAGTACCCGTTTGATTTCGGCAAAACTTTTGGAAATATCTTGCCAAAAATAAACCGTATTTACAGTGCAAGCCTTGTCTATTGAAGAATTTTCGAATGGCAAAGCTTGAACATCTGCCAATAATAATTCTATTTTTTGCTGCTCGATGGCTTTTCGGTTTTTAGCTGATACCCAGTGCAGCATATCTTCGGAAATTTCTATTCCGTAGATTTTTTTGGGATTCTTTTTTCGTAAGCGGGAAATTAAATACCCATTTCCAAAACCAATATCCAAAAGGAAATCCGTTTTTTGAATGTCCATATTTTCCATAACCGCGTTGTACTGCTTTTGGTTCAAACGATTCATTATGAATGTAGAAAATTTTCCGCCTAAACCGGTTGGATTGCCAAATTGTGCAGCAATGTATTTAAAAATGAATTGCATTTATTTGCTTGCTAATAAAATTTAATGCATACAATGATGCAAAAACAACCAATTGATAACCAATGTATCAATGGGTATTAAACTCAAATTTTTTGAAAAATCAGCAAGCAGGCGGCGCCCTTAGCCCAAGCGAAGAGGCGATATAAGAATGGAGATAAGATACCAGATAAGGTTTTGGTGGATGTGAAAATCCATCGGTATCAATATTTTCAGAAAGGGACAAATTCAGGAAAATTTTCGGCAGGCAAAGCGACAGTTGAATATGGCTACAATCTGAGCAAGCCGCTTTTTTATCTTTTTCAACACGAACAAAAATTTCTTTCACCAAGCAATTTTCTGTATTGCCTTCATGATGATGAGATTTTTCATGGTCATGAGACGATGGGCACGATTCCTCTGCATTATCATGTTCCGGAGAAAGAAAACAAGCAACAACCGCATTGTGGTGATGATGGGGCACCACAATATGCGCCAATAAAATCAAATTGGCAAGACATAAAAATATTATTGTTACTGTTTTTTTCATTTGCATTTCAACAACATAACGACAAAGGTACAAAAAAATTGAAAATAGGTATTATTTTTTGAGAAACTTGGTTTAAAAACGCTCTCAGATGTATTTGAATTTGGAAGGAGACTCCTTTCCTTCGTAGAAAGAAATGATAAGATAATTCAAAATTTAACCGCTTAAATACAGAAAATGAGATATTTAAAGAGTTTTTATATGGGGTTTAATGAAAAGTGAATTTGAGGTTCTTTTAATTTAATTGATTTTAATATTCTGAGATAATGACTTAAATTGAAGATAATTTTGTATTTTCGTAAATTCGTATTTTATTCACATTAAAATTATAATACCATGGTAACCAAAGAACTTATAAACCCCAAAAGCATCGTTGTTGTTGGTGCTTCGAACGATATTCAAAAACCCGGCGGTAAAATCCTGAAAAATATTATTGATGGAAAATTCAAAGGAGATTTATATGTCGTAAATCCCAAAGAACCCGAAATTCAAGGCATTAAATGTTTTCAAAATGTAAACGATTTGCCTCAGGTCGATTTGGCTGTCATTGCCATTGCGGCTAAGTTTTGCGTAGAAACCGTTGAAGTTCTTACCAAACAAAAAAATACCAAAGCCTTTATCATTATTTCTGCCGGATTTAGCGAAGAAAGCCATGAAGGCCAATTGATCGAAGACCAAGTTGTGAAATTGATCAACGACGCCAATGCTTGTTTGATTGGGCCTAACTGTACCGGTATTTTAACCCCTAACCATCAAAGTATTTTTACTTTGCCAATTCCTGCTTTGGATCCGCAAGGTTGTGATTTTATTACCGGTTCGGGTGCAACAGGCTGTTTTATCATGGACTCAGGAATCCAAACCGGATTACGTTTTGCCAATGTGTTTACCGTAGGTAATTCGGCACAAATGGGTGTGGAAGAAATTTTGGAATATTTGGATGAAAACTTCGACCCCAAGACCAGCTCTAAAATAAAGTTGATGTATGTAGAAAACATTGACAATCCCAAGAAATTGTTGAAACACGCCTCTTCGTTGGTAGCCAAAGGATGCAGAATTGCCGCTATTAAATCCGGCGATTCCGAAGCAGGAAGCCGTGCCGCTTCTTCGCACACAGGTGCATTGGCCACTTCCGATGTGGCTGTAGATGCTTTGTTCCGCAAAGCAGGAATTGTACGTTGCTATGGCCGTCAGGATTTGGCAACAGTGGCTTCTATCTTTTCTTTACCTGAATTGAAAGGCAAACGCATTGCCATTATTACCCACGCCGGTGGCCCTGCCGTTATGTTGACCGACGCCCTTTCAAAAGGCGGATTGGAAATCCCTCATATCGAAGGCGAAAAAGCACAAGAATTGTTGAAAGAACATTTGTTTGCAGGTTCATCTGTAGCCAATCCCATCGACTTTTTGGCAACCGGAACAGCTCAACAGTTAGGCACTATTATTGATTACTGCGACAAATATTTCGATGAAATTGATGCCATGGCCGTTGTTTTCGGTACCCCGGGATTGTTCCCCTTGTACGATGTGTACAATGTTTTGAATGAAAAAATGAAAACATCGAAAAAGCCGATTTACCCTATTTTGCCGTCACGTTTGGTAGCTGCCGACGAAGTAGCCGATTTCCAAAGCAAAGGCAATGTAAGCTTCCCCGATGAAGTGGTTTTCGGTTCGGCATTAAGCAGAATCTATAAAACACCAAAACCTTCGGTAAATCCAAGCGATGTTCCACAGATAGATACAGCAAAAATCCGCGCCACCATTGCCAAATGTGAAGATGGCTACATTAGCCCCGAATTGGTTGGCGAATTGTTAGATGCTGCCGGAATTTGCCGTGCACAGGAAATTGTAGTCGATAAAGTAGAGGATGCTGTGAATTTCTTCCGCAAAAACGACTTCCCGTTGGTAATGAAAGTGGTTGGCCCTGTTCACAAATCCGATGTTGGCGGTGTGGTTTTGAATGTAAAAGACGAAGAAACCGTAAGACGCGAGTTCGACCGTTTGATGAAAATCAAAGAAACCTATGCTGTTCAGCTTTGCCAAATGTGTTCCGGTACCGAGGTGTTTATTGGCGCCATGCGCGAAGATAAATTCGGACATCAGGTATTGTGCGGTTTAGGCGGTATTTTTATCGAAGTGTTGAAAGATGTTCAATCGGCCTTGGCGCCAATTGGGAAATCCGAAGCAGCCGACATGATTAAAAACTTGAAAAGCTACGGTATTATCAAAGGCGTTCGTGGACAAGAGCCTGTAAACGAAGAAATTTATGCAGAACAAATTGCACGCGTATCTGCTTTGGTACAAGCCGCCCCTGAAATCGCCGAAATGGACTTGAATCCGTTGTTGGGTTCTGCCAAAATGGTGGTGGCTGTTGATGCCCGTATCAGAATAGAAAAATAAGAATTTTACAAAAAAATAAGAAAAGGGAGTGCCTAAAAAGCATTCCCTTTTTTATTTCTTAATCCATATTTTTGGAAGAAAAACAGTACCTTTGCAAGTTATTGGTTTTTTTGCTGAAAATATAGCAAAGCCAAAGGAAACAGTTATTTAATACAAAACTATATGAAATTTTTATCTGCCCTTTTTGGGAACAAGTCTCAACGAGATTTAAAAGAAATTAATCCCTTTGTAGAAGCATCTCTTCAAATTTATCCTTCTATTGAAAAACTTTCCAACGATGAATTACGTGCTAAAACCATCGAATTCAAAGAAACTATTCAAAGTCGTGTGGCCTCTCAGGAAAATGAAATCAAGGATTTGAAACATCAGATGGAAACCAACTACGATATGGATGTCATGGAAAAAGAACAATTCTATGAACGTATCGACAAGTTGGAGAAAGAAATTTATGAAGAAACACAAACGGTTTTAAATGAAATACTCCCCGAAGCTTTTGCCGTGGTGAAGGAAACTGCACGCCGGTTTGCCGAAAACGAAGAAGTGAAAGTTACCGCTACGGATTTTGACAGAGATTTGGCCGCTACACGCGACAGCGTGAATGTTCGTGGGGAATATGCTTTTTATTCTAATACATGGAGCGCCGGTGGCAACATGATTACATGGGACATGATTCATTACGATGTTCAGTTGATAGGCGGTACGGTTTTGCATCAGGGAAAAATTGCCGAAATGGCAACCGGGGAAGGTAAAACCTTGGTGGCTACATTGCCTGTGTATCTGAATGCCCTTCCGGGAAAAGGGGTGCACGTGGTTACGGTCAATGATTATTTGGCAAAACGTGACTCTGAATGGATGGGAATGATTTTCGAATTTCATGGTTTGAAAGTGGATTGTATCGACAAACACGAACCTAATTCACATGACCGTCGCAATGCCTACCTTGCCGACATTACTTATGGTACCAACAATGAGTTTGGTTTCGACTATTTGCGTGATAATATGGCGCGGAATCCCGATGAGTTGGTCCAACGCCAGCATAATTACGCCATTGTGGATGAGGTGGACTCGGTTTTGATTGACGATGCCCGTACACCTTTGATTATTTCGGGCCCCACGCCCAAAGGCGATGACCAAGAGTTTAAAAACTTCAAGCCTGTTATTGAAAAAATCTATAACGCCCAACGGAATTTGGTCACCCAAATTTTGGCCGATGCCAAGAAATTGTTTACAACCGGCGAAAACGACAAAAAAGCAGGCGAATTGCTTTTCCGCGCTTACAGAGGTTTGCCTAAAAATAAAGCCCTTATCAAGTTTTTGAGTGAGCCCGGCATGAAAGCCGCTTTGTTGAAGACGGAAAACTTCTACATGCAGGAACAAAATAAGAACATGCACATTATTGACGATGAGCTTTATTTTGTGATTGACGAAAAACAACATTCTTCAGATTTGACCGAAAAGGGGATTGAATACCTTTCGAGCTTAGGAGAAGATACTTCATTGTATATTTTGCCTGATGTGGGTTCCGAAATTGCCGAGCTTGAAAAACAGAGCTTGCTTCCACAAGAAAAAGCGGCAAAGAAAGATGAGATATTAATTCGTTTTGCCGCGCAATCGGACAGGGTGCACACCATCAACCAATTGTTGAAAGCTTATACACTTTTTGAAAAAGATATTGAATATGTGATCATGGACAATAAAGTGAAAATTGTGGATGAGCAAACCGGCCGGATTATGGAAGGTCGCCGTTATTCCGATGGGCTTCACCAAGCCATTGAAGCCAAGGAAAACGTGAATGTGGAAGCTGCAACGCAAACCTATGCCACCATTACACTTCAGAACTATTTCCGGATGTACAAGAAATTGGCCGGTATGACCGGTACTGCCGAAACCGAAGCCGGGGAGTTTTGGAATATCTATAAACTGGATGTTGTGGTGATTCCGACAAACCGTCCGGTGGTTAGGAAAGACAACGAAGACGTGGTTTACAAAACCAAGCGCGAAAAATATGCTGCCGTTATTGAAGAAGTACAAAGGCTAGTCGATGCAGACCGTCCGGTATTGGTAGGGACTACCTCTGTGGAAACTTCGGAATTGCTGAGCAAGATGTTGAAAATGCGCAATATCAAACATAATGTTTTGAATGCGAAACTTCATAAGAAAGAAGCCGATATTGTTGCCGAAGCCGGTATTGCCAAAACCGTAACCATAGCCACCAACATGGCGGGACGGGGAACGGACATCAAGTTGAAGGACGGTGTGAAAGATGCCGGTGGTTTGTCCATTATTGGTACCGAACGCCACGATTCGCGCCGTGTGGACCGCCAGTTGCGCGGGCGTTCAGGCCGTCAGGGAGATCCGGGAAGTTCATTGTTCTTTGTTTCTTTGGAAGATGATTTGATGCGCCTTTTCGGATCGGAAAGAATTTCGAGGGTGATGGATCGCTTCGGACACAAGGAAGGAGATATGATTCAGCATTCTATGATTACCAAATCCATTGAAAGGGCTCAACGCAAGGTGGAAGAAAACAACTTTGGGATTCGTAAACGTTTGCTCGAATACGACGACGTGATGAACAACCAACGGAATGTAATTTATACCAAACGCCGCAATGCTTTGTATGGCGACCGTTTGTCTATAGACATTTCGAATATGTTCTACGATGCTTGTGAGAATATTTACGATACGTACCATAGCGGACGCGATTTTGAAGGTTTTTCAATGGAAGTCCTGAAAGTTTTCGGAATGGAATTGGCTATTGAGGAAAAAGCCTTTTATAATGACTCGAAAAACAGGTTTGTAGAGGATCTTTTTGAGCGTGTTTTCACCGAATACCATGAACGGATGGAACGTTTGGCGGCAATGGCTTATCCTTTCGTGAAGGATATTTTTGAAAACCAACAAGCCCGCTATGAAAATGTGGCATTCCCTGTCAGCGACGGAAACAAGATTTTGAATGTGGTAACTCCTTTGCGGAAGTCGTATGAAACCCACGGAAAAGAAATTTGTTTGTCGGTGGAAAAGGGCATTACCCTTGCCATTATCGACGACCAATGGAAAGAGCATTTACGTGAGTTGGACGACTTGAAACAATCGGTTCAAAATGCTTCTTACGAACAAAAAGACCCCTTGTTGATTTATAAATTCGAGTCTTTTGGTTTGTTTGAAAAAATGTTGAACAATATCAACCGCGAAATCACTTCATTCCTGTGTCGCGCTTCGTTGCCCATGCGCGAAAACACAGTTTTGAATGAAGCTCGCCTGCCGGAAAATGATACCCGGAAATTGAAAACCGGACGCAGTGAGGACCAAGTTATGCAACAACGCACATCCGAACCTCAAAAAACACAGCCGGTAAAAGTAGAAAAAAGGGTGGGGCGTAATGATCCCTGTCCTTGCGGAAGTGGAAAGAAATACAAAAACTGCCACGGGCAAATGGAAGAAGTATAAAGTCTAAAATAAAAAATAGAATAGATACAGGAAACACAAAGGGCGCAGGTTCTTTGTGTTTTCAATATCCTTAAATACGAACTTATTCAAAAGAAAAAATTATGAAAAAGATTATTGAATGCGTTCCCAATATTAGCGAAGGACGCGACAAAAATATTATTAAACAGGTTACCGATGAGATAGAAAAGGTAGAAGGGGTGAAGCTATTAGATGTGGATCCGGGAGCTTCGACCAACCGCACCGTGATAACCTTTGTGGGCGAACCTGAAAACGTTTGCGAAGCTGCTTTTCGAGTCATTAAAAAAGCCGCGGAATTGATCGATATGAGAAACCATCACGGCGACCATCCTCGTTTTGGCGCCACGGATGTATGCCCTTTGGTACCCGTTTCGGGAATTACGATGGAAGAAACTGTTGAATATGCCCGTAAATTGGCCGAAAGGGTAGGAACGGAATTGAACATTCCTATTTATTGCTACGAAAGCGCTGCTTTTGAACCCAAGAGAAAAAACTTGGCCAATTGCCGTCAAGGGGAATACGAAGGTTTGAGTAAACGTGTGAATACTGCTGAATGGAAACCCGATTTCGGACCTTGCGAATTCACCGACAAGGTGGCAACTACAGGCGCTACGGCTGTGGGGGCTCGCGATTTCCTGATAGCCATCAACTACAACTTGAATACGACTTCTACCCGAAGAGCCAACGCCATTGCTTTCGATGTGCGTGAAAAAGGGCGTCCGGCACGCGAAGGCGGAAAAATAAACGGCAAACCTTTGTTGGACGAACAAGGAAATCCTGTTAGTATTCCGGGAACTTTGAAATCGACCAAAGCCATTGGCTGGTTTATTGAAGAATACGGCGTTGCACAGGTTTCGATGAATATTACCAATATTGCCGACACGCCTGTACATATTGCTTTCGATGAAGTTTCTGCCAAAGCGCAAGCACGGGGAATCCGCGTTACGGGTTCTGAAATTGTGGGCTTGGTTCCCAAAAAGACGTTGATTGAAGCCGGGAAATATTATTTGGCCAAACAACAACGGTCTTTGGGCGTTTCCGAAGCGGAATTAATTAAAATTGCCATCAAATCTATGGGATTGGACGATTTGAAACCTTTCAACCCCCAAGAAAAAATCATCGAATATTTGCTGGAAGATACCACTGCCAAAAAATTGGTGGATATGAGCTGCACGGCCTTTGCCGACGAAACGGCGAGCGAAAGTCCTGCCCCGGGCGGCGGTTCCATTTCGGCTTATGCAGGCGCTTTGGGCGCTTCCTTGGCAACTATGGTAGCCAATTTGTCGTCGCACAAAGCCGGTTGGGACGACCGTTGGGAAGAATTTTCGAAATGGGCCGAAAAAGGGCAAGCCCTAAAAGACGAACTTTTGCTTTTGGTGGATGAAGATACCGCTTCGTTCAACAAAATTATGGATGCATTCAGCCTTCCCAAAAGCAACGATGCCGAAAAGGCGGCTCGCAAACAAGCCATTCAGGACGCTACAAAATATGCCATATTGGTACCTTTCAGAACCCTTGAAAAATCGTTCGAAGTGTTTGATGTTTGCCGTGCCATGATTGAAATAGGCAATCCCAATTCGGTTACCGACGCAGGGGTTGGGGTGCTTTGCGCCAGAACGGCCGTAATCGGCGCGTATTTGAATGTGAAAATCAATACCGGCAGTTTGGACGATAAGGCCTTTGTTGCCGAGATTCTTGCCAAAGCAGAACAAACTGTTGCCAAAGCCAACAGCCTCGAAAAAGAATTGATGGAACAGGTGAACCAAAAAATAGCCTGATTGTAGAAAGTTAAATTCTGCTGTTTTGGCGAACTTGCAATATTTTGTTGAAGGGTTTCATCTTTGATGGAACCTTTTTTCATTTCTGACATTCTATAATTTGTATTTTCAAAAAAAGTAGTATCTTTGCAAACTGAAATGGTCTTGTGGCCGAGGGGCTAGGCAGCGGTCTGCAAAACCGTGTACAGCGGTTCGAATCCGCTCGAGACCTCAAACAAAACCCTTAATCACTTTTTAATAAGCGCTTAAGGGTTTTCTATTTACGACGGGGACGCAAATAGGGACGCAAATGCTCAAATTTCAAATTAAAATCCAACTCATTTATCCCATAAACATTTCGCCAAACACATATTTAACACTGTGAATTTTCAACATCTTTTTACCAAATTTTAGAAATTTTCATACTTTATGAAGATTTCTTCATAATCTGAATGGCCTTTTGCAAATCTTCGTCGGCAGATAAATAGATTTTGTAAAAAGCATCATCGCCAAAAATATTTTCGGCAATATAGGCTTTCATCAAAGTTTTTAACTCGGTTCCGTATTTATCAAGGCTTTTGTTGTTCCTTTTGATTCCGGCTGTATCGGCATCTTTCACAAATTTTTCGAACAAAATATCAAAGTCTTTAAAATTTGCTAAAAATTCTTCCACAGTTTTGTATTTCAAGAGTTTTGCACGGTTATTGTCAGCATATTCAAAACAAAATTTATATAACAAACCTTTCCTCATCAATTCATTATAATAAATGGCCAACGTGTCGCGTTTGTGAGCCAAATCCACATCGGGCATAATGCCGCCTCCGCCAAAGACAATCCGTCCTTTTTTGGTTTTGTAGGGAATGGAATCTTTTGCATTAGTTGTTTTGCCAATGCTGTCATTTCCCGAAAGGATTCTTTCCAAATACGACTCATAATATTCATCGGTTCCTTTTTCGTAGGGGCGTTGAATGCAGCGTCCGGAAGGTGTATGGTAGCGCGCAATGGTCAAACGGATTGCTGATCCATCGGTTAATTCGAATTGTTCCTGAACCAAACCTTTCCCAAAAGAACGGCGTCCGACAATGGTTCCGCGATCATTGTCCTGTATGGCGCCGGCCACAATTTCGCTTGCCGAGGCCGAAAATTCATCAATCAATACAATGAGTTTACCTTTTTCAAAAGCGCCATTTTTGCTGGCAAAAGCGTCGGCTCTTTTCTGAGAATTTCCTTCGGTATAGACAATTAATTCTTTGTTCGGCAAAAATTCATCAGCAAGGGCAATCGCTTGATCCAAATATCCGCCGCCATTACCGCGAAGGTCTAAGATTAAGCTTGTGAGGCCTTGTTTTTTTAGTTTATTGAAGGCCGCCATGTATTCATCGTAAGTAGTGGCGCTGAATTTACTGATTTTAATATACCCGATATTTTTGTCCAACATGCCGGAATAATCCACGCTGTAAGAAGGAATTACATCGCGGACAATATCAAATTCGAGCAGTTTCGTAATTCCGGAACGTTTTATGGAAACATGCACACGGCTTCCCTTTTTCCCTTTCAGTTTTTTGATAATGTTTTTGTCCGGAATATTTTTTCCGGCAACAATGGAATCATTAATTTTTATGATTCTATCTCCTGCCAAGAGCCCGGCTTTTTGCGAAGGCCCCCCTTGAATGGGCATTACTACATAAACAGTGTCTTTTTCCATTCGGAATTGAATGCCGATGCCTTCGAAATTTCCTTGAAGAACTTCGTTTTCGTTAGCTAAATCCGAAGCAGGAATATAAGCGGAATGAGGGTCTAATTGTTTTAAAGCATTTTCGATGGTAATATCGGTAAGATGTTGCATATTAACCGTATCCACATATTTCGCTTCAATTAAATTGAAAAGGGTTTGGACTTTTTCGGAAGAACTTCCGGCAGAAAGGTTGGTATTATTTTTCTTTGAAGGCAGATAAATTCCTATCAAAAGTCCTAATAGTATGGCACTTATAAAGAAAAGTCCCGAGTTGTTTTTCATTTTATATATAGTTTTAAAATACAAAGTTCCGAAAAATGTCCGAATTTTCAGGGAAATATCATTGCTTAAATGAAATACTCATCCAGTCAAGCATTTAAAATGAATATCCAATTAGAAACGTAAAATTATCTTTGAAAGCGGGATTGCTGTAAGCACCATAGCGATACATGAACCCTAAGTCAAATGTAAATAATAACTTACGGAAAATTAATCCGGATTCAAAGTAACCTAACTGCATATCTTTTAGATCAACTCCTTGATGATTTTCTTTATGACTTAGGGTTCCCCAACCAATATTGCTTACAATTTTTGGCTGAAACGAAAATATATTTTCATGTTGCCATTTGAAAAAATAATGTTCAAAATCATGTGAAAAGAAGATGTTTACATATTTATCATTTGTAAATTCATTTTTTCTTACAGTACTAAATGTATTGTTTGCCAAAACATTGACAACATTGTAAATTCTGGTGGGAATATTTAACAAAGAATAAGGCACTTCACCAAATATAGCACCGCAGACAGCTTCAATATGTGTTTTTCCGATTTTTCGCCAATTAAAATCTTTGGTGGTGTTTCCCAAAGTATGCTGATTAAAGGTATCCATAATTGATGTAGAAAAAAGCTAAGTCAAAGGCTTTTTTGTGGTTAAATAATTTCTTTGAAAAGCAACAGGTTTTCCTAAATGCTCTTCTAATTCGATGTCTCAATCTACAATTATTTCCTTCTATGCCAACTGTATATGCTTTCCCTCTAATGTGATTATCTGCTTTGAAAGCCGTAATAAAACTTTGCCAATCATCTGTACAAATACTAGCTAGCTAATCCCGAACTCAATCATCTTTTTTTTTAACGCTTTGGCTGTTTTCAAGTTTCTTTTACCCCAAACATAAGCCACTATTTCACCACGGTTCCGATCATAAGCATAAATAAGCCAAACCTTATTGCTCTTTTTGCCAACATAGGTCCAAAACTCATCTATCTCCAATTGCTGATAATGGCTTTGCTTTGGCTTAATCTCTTTATTGGATTTTACTAAAACGGATCATACTTTCCTTATCCTTACATCTTCTATTTCTGACACATCCCTTATTCCAATACCTCTGACCAGCATCAACATTATTTTTTGATTTATCGCAGAATGACAGCCTTGATAATGGAGGGCATGATCCCCTATAAACTGTCGTTGACAATCTTTACATTGATAATTTTGCTTTTTATTGGTTTTCTTCCCGTTTTT